>CBDUDJ010000279.1:0-4302 GCA_965365885.1 uncultured Gammaproteobacteria bacterium | reverse complement strand
GCATCACGTCGTGTTTGCGCCTGGAGTATGGCAACCGCCTGCACCGCACCCTGATCCAGCCAGCGCCCTTCCTCTAACCCACGACGCGTGATGCCCACCTTCAGGCCGCTGGTGTTGGCAAGATAAACCAGGTGGTCGCGCATGCAGAACGACTCACCCCACTCGGGCTCGCGGCAGGTTCCGGCGTGATAGTGACACCGCGCTGGGCTGAGAACACATAAATCACAGCGCGCGAGCGTCGTGAAGCACGGATAGCAGTAACCACCGCCGTAGCTTTTAGGCGTCAGTCGCCCGCAGTGACTGCACAGAATGCGATTGAGATATTCTATTCGCAGACCGGTCCCGAGTTGGTTGCTGAGCGACAAAGAAGCAGACTCATCGCCACCCACCAGGACCTGGAAGGCATACTGAGCAGGCTCAGCGGCTTCGATGCTCAGTTTGCGTAGTGCACCGCTGATGGATTGCATTTCAGCCACGCTTGGCAGCCGGTGCAACGAGCGCCATCGCAGCGCCCGCGGCAAGGCCGCTCCAGTGCGCGGCATTTGCGACGGACAGGCCGAAGAACTCGGTCACACCCGTCGTGAACAACACCAGGAAGACGAGAAGGCTCATTGCAAATCCAGGCCGCAATTGCCATTGCAGCTCCGCAGGAAAACGCCTGCTGGAAAGCAGAATGTAGCCCAACAACCCATAAGCCACACCTGACAGCCCACCGAACAACGGTGAGGGATGCGACAGATACTGCCCGAGATTACTCAAGACACCCAGGACCAACACCACACAGCAGAACCACACCGTGCCGTTCACCAATTCCACGCGGCGACCCAATTCGAAAACGACAACACAGTTGAATGCAATGTGGATGACCGAAAAGTGCAGCAATATCGGTGTCAGCAAACGCCACAATTCCATGGTCGTGAACACCGTGGACCACAGCAACGGCCCTGGTTGGGTCAGATCAACGATCGTCAGCAAACCGGCAACAGCAGTCAGCTCACCATCAGCAACTACCCTGCTGAACGGGAACACTACTACCGATAGTGCAATCAATACCGATAAAGCCGGAACGCTGCGGCAAACGTCCAATACCCTGGAAAACCCGGTCACGCCCCGCTGTTTGGAACCAATCGTCTCGGTTGTATTTTCTTCAAGCTTGATCTCGCCGGAGCGCCACGCCTCATAGGTGAGTGTGACCTGCTGTACGTTGCCGGCATCGGCAACTTCCAGTATCTGATGGCCGCGCTCCTCGAAGATGCGATGAACAACTTGTCGTTCCCAGAGATAGCGGGAAAACAACGAAAGATCTTCCTCCAGGGAAGTTTTGATCACACGCATGAAAACGACTGAAAGTGCTAAACTACAACGATGCACGCAGTAGACGAAGAAGTCATCATTCAGGTCAACACCTGGCTTCAGGCAGACCGCCCCTGCTGGCTCGCAACGGTCATCGGTACCTGGGGGTCCTCACCACGGCCAGTTGGATCATTGCTGGCCTGCGACGCTGATGGCCACATCGTCGGATCGTTGTCCGGCGGATGCGTCGAAGACGATCTGCTCGAAAAGCTCACCCAGGGCGAGTTGGCGGTGGCGGATGCGCAGTTTTTCAAATACGGCGTAACAGCCGAAGAGTCGGAGAAGTTCGGCCTGCCCTGCGGGGGTTCATTGCTGATCGTCATCGAGCCTCTCAAAGCCGACGCCAGGCAGCAGGCACACTTTGCACATCTCTGCAGCCAACTGGCCCTTCGGCAGAGGGTGCTGCGCATCGTCGATCTGCCGAAACGCACCTTCCGTCACATCGATGTGGATACCCACGCACCACTGGATTGGGATGAAGATCTGCAGGTGCTCAAGCACACTTATGGTCCGCAGCATCAACTGTTCATTATCGGTGCTGGCATGGTTTCCAAATACCTCGCCGAGATGGCGATGAGCCTCGACTACGCGGTAACCGTATGCGACCCCAGGCAGCAGACGCTCGAGGATTTCTCAATTGCGGGTGTGCGACTGATCAACGACATGCCCGACGACGCCATCAGGGCTCACGCGAATGATCCAGCTTCCGCGATTGTCGCACTCACCCATGATCCGCGAATCGATGACATGGGTTTGATGGAAGCTTTGAAAACCAAGGCTTTCTATGTCGGTGCAATGGGCTCGAGCAGAACATCAGCAAGCAGAAGAGACCGCCTCGAGGCACTTGATCTCACAGACAGTGAAATCGCACGTTTGCATGCACCCATCGGCCTACCGGTAGGCAGCAAAACTCCACCGGAAATCGCAATCGCCATCCTTGCCGAAATCACCGCGGTGAGAACACATCAAAAGGCGGCAGCGATCGACCAGCTCGTCGCCCTGAGTGCCGGTTAGCGCTCGACACGGCGGCGCAATCGTACTCGCCGCCGGATCCTCTCGCAGATTCGGCAGCGACAAACGCCAGCATCTGTTACCTGACGGCACGCCAATGCTTCTTGCCACACTGCAGAAGTACGATGTTTTCGACAATCTCACCGTCGTGATCCACGATCCCGCCGATGATCCCGCCCAGTGGCTGGCTAACCGTTCGCCGGCTGTCAGAGTGATCGTGGCTGACGATGCGCATCTGGGCATGGGCCACTCGCTGGCCGCTGGGGTTGCAGCGATAACAGACTGGTCATACGCGCTGATAGGGCTGGCCGACATGCCTTTCGTTTCGCAGAAAACATTGTTGCAGCTGCGCGCTGAGATGGACGCAATGACCGCGCCCGGGATCGTTGTCCCCACATTTGCAGACAAGCGGGGACACCCGGTGGGGTTCGACGCAACTTTCTTCGACGAGCTGAAAGCACTGAAAGGCGATGCGGGCGCACGTAGCCTCCTGCAACAATTCGCATCTGTTGTAATCGAAGTTCCAGTCACAGATCCGGGAATCCTCAAAGATATCGACTTTCCCGACGATGGCTGAGCCGGTCCGCCAGAAGATGGAACTTGCCGGTAAGTCCCGGTGTCCTACCTGGATCGACCCTGTGTGCTTGCATTCTCAGGCGACAGGAATAGGCTGTTTGGCCTTCTGAGGAGCCCGCTATGAGCAGTAACCCGAATACGAGTCAACTCGACGAGCGCTACGGCGAAGTCATCGCCCAGGCTCAGACCACATCCGGCGTCGCTATTTCTGTGGATGATGACCTCTGGGCGCTGATGCGCAGCGAAGCAAACTCCAAGGCTGCAGAAGAGCCGATTCTTGGCAGCTACTTCCACGCGACTGTACTGAATCACGACAGTTTTGGTTCCGCCCTGAGTTTTCGACTCGCATCGAAGCTCGACAATCCAATGCTGCCCACCATGCTCATTCGGGACGTCATCAAAGAAGCGCTTACAGCAGATCCGGACATTCTGCGAGCTGCCGAGATAGACATGCTGGCGAACTACGCACGTGACCCCGCCTGCACGGACCTCACCACGCCTTTTCTTTTCTTCAAAGGTTTTCACGCGCTCCAGGCTCATCGCATTGCGCACTGGCTGTGGCATCAGCAGCGCAGGACTTTGTCGCAATTTTTTCAAAATCAGATCAGTGTCACTCTCGGCGTCGACATTCACCCGGCGGCGCAGATCGGCTCCGGCATCATGCTCGACCACGCCACCGGTATCGTTGTGGGTGAAACTGCCGTCATAGAAGACGACGTCTCAATTCTGCACTCCGTGACTCTCGGCGGTACGGGTAAAACCACAGGTGATCGTCATCCGAAGATCCGCCGCGGTGTGCTGCTCGCAGCTGGTTGCAAGGTCATCGGAAATCTGGAAGTCGGTGAAGGCGCAAAAGTCGGTGCCGGAAGTGTTGTGCTCGAAGATGTCCCAGCTCACGCGACTGTCGCCGGCGTCCCGGCAAAAATCGTTGGCAAAACGACCGGCACGCTGCCCGCACACGAAATGGATCAATGCCTGTCCTGAGCGGACAGAGTTAAGTAGAGAAAAGATGGCAGAACCCACATGCCCGAACTGCGGTGTTGCAGGTGTTGAGAGTATTACCTCGAAGGAAAGTATCGAGAGATCAAAAACCAGGCAACCCTGGTATCTCATCGTGCACTGCAATCAATGCGGTCATGTATACGACATCGTCGCGAAACATGTTTTCAGTCAACCTATAGCGCCCAAACTCGTCCTGCCAAAAATGAAGTAAAACGAAGCTGGTAAGCTATGTATTGCCGGTTGCATCCGATGCAAGGCGTTCGCTGGCACGACTGAGGAAATGGCCGATGACTTCCGGCGATTGCACACCCTGCAACGCAAACGCACCTGCAAACAGAAAACAGGGAACGCCGCTGACCC
>CBDUDJ010000278.1:0-4305 GCA_965365885.1 uncultured Gammaproteobacteria bacterium | reverse complement strand
GCCATCTAGAGCGCCTCGGCCCGGGCGAGCTTCTGCGCGTCACTTCTGGACTTCACGCGACAGAGAAACGATGAAGGACCTGGAGAAAGGTCTATTGCCGCAGCATCTCGCCTGCCGCTCGGGTAGATGTCACTCATTGTGTGAATTCGGCTCAAATAGAGTTCGTAAAACGCGCACTTCAGCACACTGACCGGGCTAGCTCAAGCCACCGCAACCTGCCATGCTTTCATGGCATTAATGTCGCATCCGCACTCGACTGCCTTCCAGCGCGAGATTGTTGCTGGTTTCAATGTAAGCAAACGCTGCATGCTGCCTGTCACCAATAGGCAGCCGTCACAAGGCGGCCAGCAGGCAATCGTCCGATATCGTGTGAGAGAGTGCGCAATGGTGCCTGTCCCGTATTGAGGAAGGCGCAGGAGAAATTGGGTTTATGAAAGAAGGTGGTGTGTTCAGCCAGATTGGCCGCGGTTTGAGTGCGGCGCGGAATTTCGCGGCGAACGTGTTGTTTTTGCTCCTGGTAACGCTGCTCGTTGTGTTGGTGCTGGCAGGTTCGAGCGGCGTCAGTGTGCCGGACGGTTCAGCCCTCGTGATCAACCCACGTGGCGTGCTGGTGGACACCGCGAGTATTACGGATCCGATCGAGCGATTCCTGACGCTAGAAAGCGTGCCGCGCGACGTTGAGCTGAAATCTCTTGTGAAGGCGATCACCGCAGGCGCTGCGGATGACCGGATCGCTCTGCTCGTGCTGAATCTCGAGGAACTGCAGGCGGCCTCCCCCGGCCACGCCGACACATTGGGGGTCGCGCTGCGTGAGTTCCAGGCTGCGGGCAAGGAAGTGGTCTCGTTCGGCAGCTTCTACAGTCAGGGCCAGTACCAGATTGCGAGTTATGCCGATGCGGTCTACATGCACCCGCTGGGTCAGATATTGCTGTCGGGATATGGCTCTAATCGTATTTATTATAAAGAGTTACTTGAGAAACTTGATGTAAATATTCACATCTTTCGAGTCGGCAAATACAAGGAATTCGTCGAACCCTACACGCGCAGCACCATGTCTGACGAGGCGCGGCTCGCCAATCAGGAACTCGTTGACGCCCTGTGGCAGCACTACGCCGATCGCATCGGTGCAAACCGACAACTCGACCCGGGGCGTTTTGCTGCATACACCCAGGACTTCGCGGGACTGCTGGCCGAGGCCGGCGGCGATATGGCTGCACTCAGCCTTGAATATCAGCTGGTTGATGAACTGCTGACCCCTGATGAAACGCGCGCGCGGATTGCCGATAAGGTCGGCTACAGCGACAGCGGCGATTTCAACGGTATCGACTATCGAGCCTATCTCCAGACAATCGCCCCGGAACCCGTCCAGGCAGACGCGGCCATCGCGGTCATTACCGCGACGGGTCCCATCGTCATGGGACGTCGCTCCAGTGGCGTGATTGCAACACAAAGCACAATCGGTCTCATTCGCCAGGCGCGCCATGACAGATCAATCGCAGCGCTCGTCATGCGCATCGACAGCCCCGGTGGCAGTGCTTTTGCATCCGAACTGATACGCCAGGAGCTGGAACTGACCCAACTCGCAGGCAAGCCGGTCGTCGTATCGATGAGTAATGTGGCCGCATCTGGTGGTTACTGGATCGCAGCAACCGCTGACCAGATCCTCGCTCAGCCCACGACCATCACCGGCTCAATCGGCGTGTTCGGCCTGCTGCCGACCTTCGAGAAGAGTCTGGCGAAGCTTGGTGTGCACACCGATGGGGTTGCAACCACGCCGCTGTCCGGCTCCATGGACCCAATCGCAGGGCTCAGCGATCCCATGAGCCGGATTCTGCAGGTGAACGTGGAGAACACTTACGAACGGTTTATCAATCTGGTGGCGCGTGGACGCGACATGACCCCACAGGAAGTCGACGCGATCGCCCAGGGACGTGTCTGGATCGGTGCCAAAGCACATGAACTGGGCCTCGTAGACAATCTTGGCGGCTTGGATGAGGCAATCGCTGGTGCTGCCAGTCTGGCGAAACTTACCGCTTACGAAGTGCGAGAACTCACGCCATCCATGACTACGCGGGAGCTAATCCTGCGGGAGCTGAGCGATAGTGTGGCCTTACCCAATCATCCCGTGACGAATGCCCTGCGGCAGGCCTGGACGCTGCTTGAATCGCTGGATGATCCAGGCCACAGCTATGCGCTGTGCGAAGCCTGCTCGGTCGCCGAATTCCTGTTTTAAAGTTGGCCCGCCCGCCGTCGGACCTGCAGACTTAAAAGAGTCTCGCCCGGGTGTTCCTGACGCCACTTCTGGATCTGCTCGAGCGCCGCCGCCGCATACGCGCATGCAAATCACGACGTTTCACGTCCAACCACTCATCACGGGTGATGTCCGGATTCCGATTGCGCGCCTTCTCTTCTTTGCGATAGCGCGCGAAGTCTTTGAACGCATCAATCTCAGGTTTCAATTCGCTGACAACGAGTTCGATCATGATGGCGTCATCGATGTAACCCAGCACGGGAATGTTGTCGGGAATCATGTCGTGGGGATCGGCAAAGTAGGCCAGTGCGGCGACCACATTTTTCCGCTCTTTGTCGGCCAGATCCCATTCGTCATCACGAACCATGTCGATCAACGAATTGAGCTGATCGACTCGCTGGCGAACGAATGCCGGAACCTTGGCCGCTTTGACCTCTTCGACCATCCCCTCGGCCTTGGTCAGCACCTCACTTTCGGTGAGTTTCTGTGCTGCTGATTGTGCCTGTTTCATGTTGGCACGAAAGTAGCGCAGGTCCTTGTCTTCCAGTTCGAAGGTAACCTTCAATGACATGCTCGCCCTTCCCACTCGTTGTTATTGCCGGAACTATACCGAAATTCAATCTCAAAATTCACGAGTTTTTCACCCGTCGCCAGTAGTCGTTGGTCAGCGCTTTCACTTCTTTGCGCATCAACATCAGACCGATGAGATTGGGAATCGTCATGAGCGCAAGCGTGACGGCCGAAATCAGCCAGACTAACGAGGTATCGGCAATCGTCGCAGAGAAAAAACCGGCGACATACACCAGCCGATAGGCCGTCACCCAGCGCAGACCGAAAAGATAGGTAATCGCCCTGTCACCGTAGTAGGACCAGGCAAGCGCTGTGGAAAACGCAAACATCACCAGGCCAATCGTCACGGCGTACTGACCGTAGTCACCCAGGAAGCTTTGCTCGAAGGCTTTCGCGGTCAATGGCACTGAATGCAGGAGCGAGCGCCCACTGAGTTCGACGCCGGCTGTTGCCACGGCCCCATCATCGACACGCACGATACCCTGGTAGGGACTGTCGTCCTGGCTGAATCTGACATCCTCAGCTATAGATCGATTGTGAATGATCGTAAAGCCTGCCGTCGTCGCCACACCCGCAACAACGTTGATCTCACCAGTGAAGGGTTTCACCGGGTCATCAGTCGGCTTGATGAAGTTCAGGTGAGCATATAACTGCGCCACCTGGGCGGGATCGGTGTCGGTGTAGGTATCTGCGACGACTTCCATATCAAACGGCGTGAAGTCCGTCTGAAATTTCTCCGCCCAGACGCCGGAAGACAGGATGACAAGCCCGGTGAGCGTGCAAATCAGCAATGTGTCGATAAAGGGTTCGAGAATGGACACCATACCCTCGGATACCGGCTCCGTTGTCTTTGCCGAGGCGTGCGCAATCGGCGCTGAGCCCTGCCCCGCCTCATTGGAAAACAGGCCTCGATTCACACCGCGGTTGAAAGCGTAGGCAAACGTCGCACCAAGAAAACCACCGGTGGCTGCTGAGCCGGAAAACGCATCGCTGAAAACCCTCGCAAACGACGGGAGGATCTGATCTGCGTTACTGAAAGCCACGGCGAACGCGCCCAGGGCATAGAGGATGCCCATCGCCGGGACTATGGCGGACGCCACGACCGCAATTCGGCGGATGCCACCGATAATCACCAATCCCATCAACGCTGCCAGGACCACACCCGACATCCAGGGCGGTATGCCGAAAGATGCTTCGAGACCCGCTGCCATGTTGTTGCTTTGCGGCAGATTGCCCGAGCCAAAGGAACTGATCACGAGCGCAACGGCGAAAAATATCGCCAACCAGCGCATCTTCAAGCCGTGCTCCATGTAGTACATGGGGCCGCCGGCCATGCGGCCTTCTTCGTCGGTCACCCGGTATTTGTGCGAAATCGTCACCTCGACAAATTTCGTCGTCATGCCGAGGAAGGCGGTGGCCCACATCCAGAAAAGTGCGGCCGGCCCGCCGAGATAGATGGCGAATGCCACGCCACCGATATTGCC
>CBDUDJ010000277.1:0-4308 GCA_965365885.1 uncultured Gammaproteobacteria bacterium | reverse complement strand
CGGCGTCATCGCAACATCTTTACCCACGACAAAGGCATGGCGATCCGCGACGGCCGGATAGCCGTGGTTGTGCTGTAGATCGTCGAAGAAGTTTCTGATTCCCTGCAGCAGAGAATTGCCGCCGGTCTCGCGAAGTTTCTTAAGCGCCTCTGGATTGCCGGCAAACGTGTTCATCGGCGCCAGCAGGTCCTTGGCTGTGTTCATCACGAAATTTGCACGATCCCGATCGATGCCTTCGAGGCCCGAACTATCGAGCCAGTCATCCATCGCCTGGCTCCACGCAGCATAAGATTGGCCGACTCGTCGATAGAACGGATTCTCCTGCCAGGCTTCGTCTTTGAATCGCGAATCATCGGCGTCGGGGGCGATGTCACTGTCGCCAAACCAGATCTGGCCGAGGTCTGTGCTGAGTTTGCGGCCGGATTCGAGCAGCGCGCGCGGCTGAGTGGAAGCCTCTTCTACAATGCTGCCCCAGGCATCAACCATCGATCTGGCATCAACACCAAACGCGCTCGAGGCAGCAATGCCTTCGGTGTGATCCGCAATCGATTCCAGGTCGCTGCCAGAGATTCGTTTCTTCGCGGGTTTTGGTGCCTTCGCTTTGTTTTCATCGGTCATGCGTTACTCCCCCCATAGTTTCCCAGACGCGCTTACCTGCCCACCACGCCTGAGTCACAGAACTTACAACCGGTCAGACCCGATCTTGCCTCATTATTGTGTCTCGTGCAGCCTTCTGCTCACGCAAACCAGGACCCCATAACGCAGGAGGCCTGCAACTCCGTTAAGAATTGCAGGCCTTCAAGTGCGCTAATTGGCGATGGTGACTCGATTCGAGCACTCCAACGCCGTTTCGCGCTATGCCGGCAAATTAAGCGGCTTCGACTACTGCGTCTTCTACAGAACCGTCGTCACTGAATACGCCGCGAACCAGACCACCGGTCTGCTCTACAGCTTCGCGAACGATCTCGCCGCGTGATTGCAGATCAGACTGAACGCCCTGCCAGAGATCCTGGCCGTAGCTGCGCTGCAGCTCAACGAAGCTGCTGACGTCACTGACTTCCGGAAACTTGGCGACGTAGCTCTGGTTGAGCTCAACGTACTTTTTGAAGTTCTCGTTACCCAGCTCAACGATCTTGGTCCAGGTGCTGTTGTTGAGGTCAAACAATTCGCGGCCCAGTTGGGCGCCTTTCTCTATACGGCTCATATCAATCTCCTTTATGTTGAAAAATCTTCAGTTGCTGAATTTGTTCTAAATCAGGGGTTCACGTATCGGGTTTCTCGATACTTCCCGTTCATTTCCATTTACTTCTGTCCATGTACTTCTGCAATCGACAAACCCTGAAAACTGTTGCGACGCACAACGAATTGTGCACTACAACATTGTGCAGTGCAACGTTTTTGTGAAATTTATTTAACTTATTGTTTTTAAAGGTTTTACGCCGCTCTGAACTGAGAGCCGTCGGCCGGATTCGTCACGGGGAGCGGCTGGTAACCCGAATCCGAGCGTCTAACGTGTTGCGGCGCCGCAGAGGTTGCGGACGGGCTTGCGGATGCAGTTTCCGGCTTGTAAGCCGCCGCGAGTTCACTCAACCCCGCCAGGATATCGTCGCGCAGCACCTGCGAATCCGCCAGCGCCTTCGCGCATGCCGTGATCGAGAAATACAGTTGCCCGGCATAGCTCTGCACGGTGATGTTCACGCCCTGCGTGTGCGCCGGGATCGACACCGGGTAGTGAGTGAGCATCAATGCACCACAGGAATACAGCTTCTGGTGCGGTCCCGGGACATTTGAGACCACCAGATTAAACGGCAAGCGCGCAGCCGGCATGTCACTGATCCCGCTTGCCTCTGCCAACCTCGCAGCCGTGTGCAACAGACTCGGTAAGCCGGGTATCGAGACTTCAGGGTCAAAACTGTCCGCAATATCGCCGGTCAGGCCCTTGGCCGTGCGTGAAGATTGGGCGATTTTCTGCAGCCGCAGCGCCGGATCGGCTTCATCGGTTGCAAAGCTCACCGCCATCATCGTGACCTGATTATTGGTGGAATCATCTCCTTCGTGCCGCAGGGACACCGGACAACCCGCAATCAGGGACTTACCAGGAAGCTCGCCGGTGCGTTCAAAGTAGCGTCGCAGCCCTGCCGAGCAGGCGGCCAGGAAAACATCATTGATTGTGGTATCGGTTGCCCTGGCGATCCGTTTCACCTGCGCAATCGACATTTCACCGGTCGCATAGGTGCGTTTGGCGGTAACGGCGCGGTTGAACCGGGTACGTGGCGCATTTTCGGCTGCAGCCCCCCACCCTTTATGGGGATCATAGGCGCGCTGCCACAAACGGCTGCCGGTCTCCAGGCCATTAAACCAGGCGCTGGGCTGCTTGGCGGCAAATTTAACGAAATTCTCGAGTGCGCCCGCGATGAGCTGAGTCGGCGTCTGTTGCTCGGTCCTGGAGAAAAATCCTTTCGGCGCAGGTTCAACGTGCCGCGGCTGTGGTGTGACATCCATGATTGTCTGCAACATCGTCTGGCCAGCCATACCGTCGAGGCATGCGTGATGCGCGCGGTTGTAGTAGGCAATCCGGCCGCCTTCGAGGCCGCCGAGTACCCACAGGTCCCACAGGGGCTTGGTTCGATCAAGCACGGTTTCGTGCAGCCGGGCGACGGTGGCTTCGAGCTCAGCCCGACCACCCGGAGCGGCCACCTGCGTCAGGTGGACGTGATTGTCGATATCGAACGCCGTATCGCGCACCCAGACCGGGTGATCGAGTCCGAACGGGACCGACTGAAGCTTGTTGGTGAAGTACGCCACCAGATGGATGCGCTGCAACAACATTGCCTTGAATTGTTCGACAAATTGCGCCGTCGCCACCCCAGCGGGCAGCTCAAGAATCTGTACAGAAGCTATGTGCTGTGGACTGCGATCGGTCTCGTTATAGAGAAATCCAGCATCCAACGCGCCTAGTTTCACCACTACTTCACTCCTTGTGTAAATTTATCCCTGGTGTCCAGCACCACAAATTTCAAGAAATGCAATCCACATGCCAGCTTCTTAAATGAGCTAACCTATTGAAAATACACACTTAAAATTTTTTGACGCAGCCGTTCCGCGAGCTTTTTTAGTGCACCACCCGCCGGCTGTGCGCCGGATTGGTGCGATGCGGGAGGACTGGAGGCGCGCATTGTAGCCATCTTCGGTGCCAACGCAATGGCAAATTGCGACCTCGCCCGCAGTTTTTCTGGGCCTACGTGCGTTTAATAACGTCTGAATGAAGGTGCGAATTGCCGTTTTGCAATGCAGCAATTAGAGGTTGACCCACCCTTCATTCTTCGTAACACTTCCGTAACTTTTGCCGGGTGACATATCGGGTGTATGAAGAACTAGAGATACGCGACCGAAAATCTCAAAGTCCCTCAACTCTGGACTCGGCTCTGGAACTTCCCAGAGTGGTCCTGGAGATGACCTCACTGACCTATGTCTGGCCGCTCCTGGCCAGTGGACCTCGAGGCGACGGTCATTGCGTCTTGTTCCTTCCCGGCTTTACCGCCGGCGACCAGTCCACCCTCATCCTGCGCCGCTTCCTCTCCCGCCTGAACTATCAAACACTGCCCTGGAAACTAGGCCAGAACACCGGCAGCTACGAATTGCAGGACCGCTTACTCGAGCGCTTCGAACAGATTCTGCAGGACCACCCCGGCACGATCAGCCTCGTGGGACAAAGTCTGGGCGGCGTTTTCGCCCGTGTGCTCGCCAGCCAGTGGCCGGATAGAGTTCGCCAGGTCATCACTCTCGGCGCGCCGTTCGCTTCAGCAAGCCCCGAATCCACCAACGCACTCGTTGGCAGGCTGTTTCGCTATGTCTCCGGTATGTCGCACGATGAGATGCGCGATCAGATGCATGGAATCCCTTCCGAGCTGGCGATGCCAAGCACCGCGATTTACACGAAGACCGATGGCGTGGTTCATTGGTCGACTTGCCTGGAAGCCGATGGCGAACAGACTGAAAATATCGAAGTTCTTGGCAGCCATTCCGGCATGGGCATCAATCCCCTGGTGCTGTACGTTCTCGCCGATCGTCTGGCCCAGGCCGAAGGCAAGTGGCAGCCGTTCGAGCGCAACCTGGGCTGCCGTGGCCTGATGTTTCCGAAACCCGCCGCTCTCAGCCTTCGGCAACTCGCGACCCACGCCGGCGTTCCCGAATCCGTTCTTGTACCGGGTGCGGCCACCGGGTTTCGCCATCGGGCGAGGCTCGCGGTTCGGGGTCGAACGAAGTCACCGAAGATCGGCATCTTCCAAGCCGATTCACACCGCATCG
>CBDUDJ010000276.1:0-4319 GCA_965365885.1 uncultured Gammaproteobacteria bacterium | reverse complement strand
ATGTAACAGAGGGTGGGCGCACTATCGGCCTTCTCAATCTGGAGAATATTGTGGAGATGATAAAGATACATGAAGCGCTCCAGAAGCACGAGGGTAACGCGCAGCATGGGTATTGAGCAAGCCTTCCCGCTGCATTTGAAGAGCGGGCAACTCATAGCGAGATGCCCGAATGCGACCGGTTACCCGGCGGAGAAAGATCAACCGGAGCCGTAGATTAACCCTATTCTGGCAATCCGATATTCGGGTTGCATGCGTCGCCAGGATGGAAGCCGAAACCGCTGATAAAATCCCTGGTGTCTTTGGGGATCTGTCCCCAGGATTGCGCATGACCCGGTTCTCCCCGTACAAAATTGTCTACTGGGAGCGATGGGTCGCCCTGACCGCCTGGGTCAGTTGGGTCAACGGTTTGCTTCCAGAATTGTAGGTCTTCCTGTCCTGAGTAGGCGCAGTTCGATTTACCGTTAACAGTGAGTTGCTTGCCGTTCCCGGTGACCTCACCAGCGAAAGCGGCAGTTGCACCGAAACTCAGAATCCCAACTGCACACACCGCGACACTGAGCCGGGTCCCGATTGTTGTTTTTGCGTCCATAGTTCACCCCCAAGGGAGTTGTTGCTCTGAGCGGATTGCTCAGAGTCCTATCTTATAGGCTTAGTAGACAACAGATAAAATGTCAATGTATCGCCGATTGCCAGTTCCTCGCGTTTTGCTACCCAATTCTCTTACGACTGCTGTCGAATCGCGTCCATGGGGTCCAGCCCTGATGCCCTGAAGGCGGGATACAAGCCCGCCAGGAGGCCCACCAGGGCTGAGAAGGACAGGGCGCCGAAGCAGACCCAGGCATTGATGAGTACCTTCCATTCCATGGTGTAGCTGACAAGGAGTGCAGTCATTGCACCGACGACTACGCCTATCATCCCACCGACGAGGGCTACGCCGGCCGACTCGAAGAGAAACTGCCCGCGGACCTCGCGCCGAGTCGCCCCGAGTGCGACGCGCAGACCTATCTCGCGGGTCCGCTCAGCCACTGAGACGAGCATGATGTTCATGATACCGATGCCGCCTACCAGCAGGGACACCGCTGCGATGCAGCCGAGCAGCATTGTCAGAGCCTCCGACGCGGATTTACTCGCAGAAAGTGCGGCAACGGGATCCCTTATCCTGAAATCCTGTGTATCACCAGGTGGGATGCGGTGCCGGGCGCGCAGCACCCGCTCAATCGATACCCGCAGGCCGTCAAGCTCGTCCGAGCGGTTGCCCTTGACCAGCAGGTATTTGATCGCCTCACGATTCTCCCGGAAATAGCCGCCGAGAAGTCTCGATTTCACGCTGGAAATCGGTGCAAGGATCAAATCGTCCTGATCACGGCCCATCGCCAGATGACCTTTCTCAGCAAGCACGCCGATCACACGAAAGGGTACGTCATTCACTCGAACAATCTTGTCGAGAAGAGGCTGCAGCGGGGACAGCCTCTTCTCCACCGTCTTGCCGATCACCAGTACCTTCTCGAATTCGGTGATTTCCCGATGCGTGAAGTTGCGTCCCTCGCTGGTCCGCCAGTCCCGCGCTGCGATGTAATCGGGATGGGTGCCGATCACTGTGGTTTGCCAGTTGTTATTACCTGACACCAGGCGAACCTTTTTGTTGACCACAGGCACCACAAACCGAACTTCGGCGATCTCCCTGTATAGCGCCGCCCCGTCGGCTTCAGTAAGTGCATGACCGCCTTCGCTGCTGCTGCGTAGAGTGTCCGTGGTCCGTGTGATCGGGTGCACGGTGAGCAGGTTAGTACCGAGGCGCTCAATCTCGATCTGCACCTGGTGTCGGGCGCCGAGGCCTATTGATGTCATCGCGATGACGGATGCGACGCCGATGATCATCCCGAGCATGGTGAGCATTGTGCGCAGAGGGTGCCGGGTGAGCGACCGCTGCGCCAGACCGAGCTGATCGTAGAGCTTCAAATGCCACCCCGACTGCAAGACTCAACATTCACTGCTTTGCTTCTCCGGTGCTGCAAGCCTGCCGTCAACCAGGGCCACGTGATGATCGATACTCGCGGCGATGTTCAGATTGTGGGTGATGATGACAACACTCGTGCCCCGTTGATTGAGTTCGCGCAATAACGCCAGAATCTCTGCACCGGCCCGGGTATCGAGTGCACCTGTGGGTTCATCGGCCAGAACGACACTGGGATCGTTGATAATGGCACGCGCGATAGCGACCCGTTGCTGCTCGCCGCCGGAAAGCTGTGCGGGGTAGTGGTCCACCCGGTCGGCCAGGCCCACCTTCTCAAGCGCTGCCAGGGCGCGTTCACGCCTTTGTTTCGGTAGCACCTCGGCGTACACAAGCGGGAGCTCGACGTTCTCCAGAGCAGACGTCCGCGCTAGCAGTTGGAATGACTGAAACACAAAACCGATCTCGGCGTTGCGCATCCTGGCAAGCTGGTTATGGTCGAGGGTTGCCACCTCCTGACCATGGAAGCGCAGCTCACCTAAGCTGGGCCGCGCGAGCATGCCCATCAGGCCAAGCAGGGTCGACTTGCCGGAGCCGGAGGGTCCTGTGATGGCGACAAACTCTCCAGCCCTGATGGTGAAATCGACACCCTTCAGGGCCTCGATGCGACTGCCCGCCAACCCGTAGTGCTTGGTGAGATTACTGGCCTCGTAGAGCACTTTGGTCAACTGACTCATCTCGTTGCGATCTAGCGTCGATAGCCGACGATGACTTCATCGCCTGCTGTGAGGGGACCCGAGCGTACCTCGCTGAACTCGCCGTCAGAGTAACCGATCTCCAGTCTCTGTCGCAGGTAGTCGCCATTGCCGTCCACCATCCAGACGCTGGGCTCAATGCCATCTAACTGATCGGCGCCACCTGACCGAGACGCGACAGGCATTTCGAACCTGAGCGCAGCGTTTGGCACCTGTAGCACCTGCTCCTGGCGGGAAATCACGATTTCCACGAGAGCTGTCATGCCAGGCAGCATCAGTTCTTCCGGGTTGGAAGCTTGGATTACCACAAAATAGCTCACCACATTCTGCGAAATTTGGGGCGTTTTGCGGATCTGTCTCACGCTGCCGTCGAAGCGCCTGCGGGGATAAGCATCAACCGTGAACGACACTTTCTGTCCTACTTGCACTTTGCCGACGTCGGCTTCGTCTACGCTTGCGTGAACTTCAATCTCGCGAAGATCGTTGGCGATGATGAACAATTCCGGGGCGGACAGGCTGACCGCGACAGTCTGCCCGGGTTCGATGCTGCGATTGATCACCACGCCGGAAATGGGTGCACGGATAATGGTTCGATCCAGATCAATTTGTGCCTGTCGTAGTGAAGCGGTAGCCGCAGCGATATATGCTGTCTTGACTTCTTTCGAGGCGGCAAGCGTTTGCAACGTACTTTCACTCTGCAGCTTCACAGCTTTGGCACGGCTCAATTCGCTGTCGGACACGCTGCCTTTTTTTGCCAGACCCACCTTGCGCTGGTAATCACGTTCGTCTTCCTCGAACCGTGCCCGTGCTCCCGCCAACGCCGCGTCCGCCGAGGCTACTTCAGCCCGCGCGACAGCCAGTGCAGCGCTCAATTCCTCAACGCGCGACTGAAAGCGTATTTGATCGATTCTTGCCAGAGGATCGCCTTTGGCCACGATGTCATTGAAGTCAACGTAGACATCATCAATGCGCCCCGAAAGTTGCGAACTGACGTCCACGCTCTTCAGCGTCTGAACCCGCCCGGTCGCGAGCACCGAGTCAATCAACGGCGCGATTCTGACCTCCGCCGTGGTAAAGGCAGCAGTCTCGGTGCCGCTGTCGTCACATCCAGCGGCGAACAGCATCAAACCCACTGTGAAACTAAGCCAAAGATGCATGCTACGGCCTCGCCACGACCAGTGTGACCTCCACACTGGGCAGGGAGTTGACCCAAGCCAAAATCATGGTAAGCAGGTGCCTGTTTACGTCGCTGCGGGAGCGCTGCTGCGAGATCACAGTATTGGCCAACGTCGAGATCGTGTCATCCGCAGAAGGCCCGGGTTGAATACGTGGTGACGGACAAAATCAGAACTACCGAAAGTAAAATTATAGGCCGCACTAGTCAGCCCTCTTCGGATGAAGCGACGGAGAAGTATATGTCTTATTGGATGAATTCATCGAACATGCCTGGATCAGGGGGTCGTCTTCAATAAGTAGTATAGAGGTACTTACGGGTTTACGGGCCGAAATTGATAGAATCGGCCAAGAAGGTACGACAACCTCACTCCCGAAAATGGATAATTCCGGGTATCAATACATATAAAGGTACTGCCAAGTTAAAGCTCAGATTTTGA
>CBDUDJ010000275.1:0-4338 GCA_965365885.1 uncultured Gammaproteobacteria bacterium | reverse complement strand
GTGCTCACCCTGTTCGCTTTTTCCACCGCTAACTGGCAGCGCGAGGATTCCGAGATTGCCAATCTGTTGCGGCTTGCCGACTACGCGATGCGTCGTTTCACACCGGTCTGCCGGCGTGAGGGAATCCGCGTGGAGGTGATCGGCCGCAAGGACCGACTGCCGGAATCACTGATAGCCGGTATCGAGCGCACTCAGCGCCTTACGGCCAATGGCGACAAACACCTGCGCATCGCACTGGACTACTCCGCGCGCGATGCAATCGTCGCAGCGGCGCGCCAGGTCGGCAGCGACTGCGATGCTGAAGAATTTTCCCGCACGCTGGCGACTGCTAGCGACACCTGCGACGTCGACCTTCTCATCCGCACCGGCAAGGAGCAGCGCCTGAGTGACTTCATGCTCTGGGAGTGTGCCTTCGCTGAACTGTATTTCCCGGACATCTACTGGCCGGAATTCACCAGCGAGATGCTGGACACCGCGCTCGACTGGTTTCAACAACGCGACAGACGATTCGGAGTTTGAATATGCAGCTGTTACGTGATCAACCAACTACTGTACGTTTCGCAATCATCGGCGTGATCGTTCTGGCGATGCTGATTCCACTGGCAATGGTGGAAGGTGTCACCGAAGAACGACAGGGTTACTTCGATGAGACCTTCCGGGCAATCGCCAGCGCCTGGGGCAACGAGCAGAGCATTGCGGGACCGTTTCTGATCGTGCCGGAGGTGCATCGGTTTCAGGTGAAAGACGACGACGGTGATCTCGTCTGGCGCACGCGCCATCGTGAACGCGTCTACCTGCCCACAGAATTAAATCTCGACATCCAGATCGACCACCAGATGCGACGGCGCGCGATCTACGAAGTCCCCGTGTATCTGGCAACCGTCAAATTCAACGGAATCTTCCCGGCACTCGATCCGCAATTGTTGAATCGGACAGACGTGGAAGTGCAACTCGACCTCGCCCGCATCGCGGTCGGCATCAGTCACACCCAGGCGATCAACGCAGCTTCGACGCTGCAATTTGGTGATGCTGAATCGGCCTTTACCGCAGGCACTACACAAAGCTGGATCGGCACCGGCGTGCACGCAGCCGCGCGAGGGGTCTCCAACACCAACCCAACCGCGTTTGCATTTGACCTTGAAATCAAAGGCACCCACCAGCTGGGTTTCACCCCGGTTGGTAACACCACCGAGGTGCAGATGATGTCCACCTGGCCGCACCCGAGCTTCAACGGCACTTACCTGCCGGAGCGCTACGAGGTACGCGACAATGGCTTCACTGCCAAGTGGACCGTGCACGAGCTCGCCCGCGACCTGCCCGGCAGCTGGCGGGTGGATCAAAAACAGGTTGAGCTTGGCCGGAGTTTCGCGCGCGTCAGCCTCTTTCAACCGGTCACCGACTATCGAGTGATCGACCGCGCAATCAAGTACGGCTTTCTTTTTATTGCATTAACCTTTCTCGGTTTCGTGTGTTTCGAGCTCACCACGCCGATTCGTTTTCATCCCGTGCAATACGGTGTGGTCGGCGCGGGCCTGGTGCTTTTTTATCTGGCCCTGTTATCTCTGTCGGAACACATCGATTTCGGCTTCGCTTACTTGATCGCCACAGCACTCATCACCGTGCTCATCAGCTGGTACGTCTGGGCGATGACGACGATCTGGCAATTGTCTGCCTGGATGGCGGTGGTAGTGGCGTCGCTGTACACAACGCTCTACGTGCTGTTGCAGTTGGAGGATTTCTCCCTGCTCGTGGGGACCGCGGTATTGTTTGCCGGACTCATCGCCCTGATGTTCACCACCCGCTC
This sequence comes from uncultured Gammaproteobacteria bacterium, assembly GCA_965365885.1. Lineage (GTDB taxonomy): Bacteria > Pseudomonadota > Gammaproteobacteria > Pseudomonadales > Azotimanducaceae > SZUA-309. The sequence continues at coordinate 2,534 of CBDUDJ010000275.1, read as the reverse complement.
GCTGACCGCGGCGGACCCGGGGGAGCCGTTGGCCGCCTGATCACTAGAGAAGGTTCATGCGCAACGGACTACTGCTGCTCAGTCTGCTGATCGCCACGCCGATTTGTCTCGTGGCCACTGCCCCGGCTGCCGGGCAGACAACTGACGTCTACACACAGCGCCAGCCAAGCCGCGATGGCATCGGCAAAATCTACATGGACCGTGAGATCTCTCAGGTCATGGGCCACCGAGGCGCGGGCTGGCTCGAGCGCAGCAACCGCGAACGCGAGGAACGCACCGATCTTCTGATCGAGCGACTGCCCATTGAAGACGGCGACATCGTGGCCGACATCGGTGCCGGCACGGGCTACTTCTCCTTCCCCATCGCACAGCGCATTCCCAATGGCCGCGTGCTGGCGGTCGATATTCAACCGGAGATGCTCGCGTTCATCGAAGACAAAAAGCGCAACGATGCAATAGGCAACGTGCAAACCGTGCACGGCACGATCACCGATCCGAACCTGCCGACCGCAGCGGTGGACCTCATCTTCATCGTCGATGCCTATCATGAATTCTCCCACCCGCGGGAGATGGGCGAGGCGATGTCGCGCGCGCTCGTGCCGGGAGGCAAGCTGGTGCTCATCGAATACCGCGCCGAAGATCCCAGCGTGGCCATCCTGCCGCTGCACAAGATGAGCGAATCCCAGGCGATACGCGAGATGGCAGAACTCGGCCTGCAGTGGCTGCAGACCGCCGATTACCTGCCCCAGCAACATGTTTTGATCTTCGTAAAACTTTGAGCCGCCCAACTACGACTATTTAAGTAAATCGGGGTCATAACCTCAGTCGGAACCGAAAACGCCGCCAATCGTCACCACGGTTGGCGTGGAAGGAACGTCGGAGGCATACTCTCCACTCGCCATGGACTGGATTATCCAAATCTTCGTGAAAACGCCAGATTTCAGCCGCTCTGCCCCTTCTCTGGGGGCTTTCACCGGCATCGCAGCGCTACTGAGTCTCGCCGCGGTGCCTGCACACGCCGGGGACGACGTGGATGAGTCGCGCGATGTCTCAGCCACCGGCAGCGTGCGCATCGTCAACATGCGCGGTGGCTTGGAGATTGTCGGCTGGGACCGTGACGAGGCCTATGTATCCGGCGAACTCGACGACCTGTCAGACGGTCTGCGCTTCGAGGTAGACGGTGACCGGACCCTGATTCGGGTGCTGATGCCCGAACACCACGTGAACCACGGCGACGGCTCCTCGCTGATCATTTATCTGCCAAGCGAAAGCAGCGTGCAGATCGGCTCGGTGTCCGCCAACGTTAATCTCATGGATATCAAGGGTTCGATCGCCATCCGCACCATGAGCGGCAACATACTGGCGGAGAATATCGGCGCAGCCACCCGCATCAACACTGTGAGTGGTGATGTGAGCCTTTATGAGGGCAGCGGGCAGGTAAAGGTGGTCACGATCAGTGGTGAAGTGGCATTGGATCTGGCGGCCACCGACATTGCGGTCGACACGATGTCTGGCGAGATCGAACTTGAACTCCAGGAATTCGACACACTCATGGTGAGCACGACAAAAGGCGAGCTCGAGATCGAAGGCACACTCAACCCAGCCGGCAGCATCGAGGCATCCACGGTGCGCGGCGATATCGAGTTGCGGCTGGAAGACCCGATTAACGCTCGCATCATCGCTCGCAGCGGCCGTCATGGCGATATCGACAACGAACTCAACGACGCTGAACCCATCGAGATAGATTCGCACATCAAACGTCTGGAAACAGTCGTCGGCGACGGTTCGGGCCACATCCGGTTGACCACCGTGAAAGGCGACATCCTGCTGGAGGAAGGCTAGCAGTGGCCATGGACATTGAAATCCAAAGCCTGCCGCGCCAGTTCTACGAGGAACTCAAACGCCGCCGCGTGATTCGCGTGGCGACGGTTTACACCATCGCGTTGTGGCCGATCATTCAGATCGTCGACATCCTGGCACCGGCCATTGGCCTGCCAAACATCGCCTTGCGCTACATGCTCATCTTTTTCGTCTCCGGCCTGCCGGTGGTGTTGATCCTGTCGTGGCTGTATGACCTCAACAAAGGCGGCATTGTCCGCACGACGTCGAGCGAAGCGCGCAAGGGACAAGCGCTGATCGGGCGCAGTGCGGAGATCGTGATCGTCAGCGTGTTGGTGGTCTCAATCGTTGTGCTGTTTTTCCTCGATGGCTCACTGACGTCTGAGGAGGAAGCCACGGTCACAGCTCCAGTTGCCGTGACCCTTCCGCCGCCGCCGCAGGGTCGTGCAATTGCCGTGTTGCCTTTTGTTTCGTTCAGCATCAAACGCGAAGACGAACTCTTCACAGACGGTCTCACCGAAGAGCTGTTAAACGTGCTCTCGCAGATCAAAGATCTACGCGTGACGGCCCGCACCACGTCGTTTGCCTATAAAGGTGTCAATAAAAACGTGCAGGACATCGGTGCGGAGCTGAACGTGGACACGATCTTAGAAGGCAGCGTGCGTCGCAACGATGTGGACAACGCCATCCGAGTC
>CBDUDJ010000274.1:0-4344 GCA_965365885.1 uncultured Gammaproteobacteria bacterium | reverse complement strand
CCGGAACCGAAGCACCGCCGGAACAGACGTTGCGAATGGATTCTAGATTGCGGCTGGTAAAGTCAGGCTGTTCCATCACTGCGATCAGCATGGTCGGTACGCCAAGGAGATGGGTGCCTTTCTCGCTCTCCAGCAGCTCCAGCATCAAAGCGGGATCAAACTGCACCAGCAAGACCTGGGTTGCACCCATTTGAACGGGTGTGAGTGTCGCCATCACGCAACCGCCAGTGTGAAACAGCGGCATTGGATTGACGTAGACGTCGCCGTCACGCACTTCGAATCGTTCACCGAAAAAGCGTGAGTTGTTCGTGATGCCGCGGTGGTGGAGGTAGGCACCCTTTGGAAAGCCCGTGGTGCCGGACGTGTACTGGATCTGCACCGGATCATCCGGCGTGACAATCGGCAATTCCGTGCTCGGATCGGCAGATGCGAGAAAAGCGTCCCAGTCATCAAATGAAATTGCCTCACGCAGTTCAGTCAGATCCCCGCGCACCTCTTCGAGTGACTGGCCCATCGGATTGCCGCGAAATGCCGGCAGATAAAATATTCCGGCTGCGCGCGATTGCTTCAGAACATAGTGCAACTCGCTGGGTTGGTAGGCCGGGTTAACGGTGACGAGCACCAGCCCGGAAAGTGCCGCGCCGAATTCCAGCACTACCCACTCGGGTATGTTCGGTGCCCAGACCGCAATACGTTCGCCTTTCTCGAAACGGCTGGCAAGCGCGCGAGCGACGGTTTCCGCCTCCGCGAGAAGCTCTGCATAGGTCCAGCGGCGTCTTGCGTCAACGTCGGCAATTCCCTCGACCAAAGCCGTCCGCTCCGGGTGACGCGCAGCGGCGGCGCGCAGAATTCCTCCGACCGTCGTTTCTTCAACTGGCTCGGATTCATCGGCGGCCACATAGCTCCAGTCAGGAACGCCCAGTTCGCGAGTTGCTTCGGCCATCTCAATCCTCCCCCTTGCTGAATTTCGTTAGCCACCATAGCAAAGCGTTGACTAAAGTTCGTGTCTGCAGCCGTGCAGTGCATGGCTGTCAGCATCCCGCGTGGTTGTCGCATACTGCCCGCCGGGGCAGGTCACATTTCCGGATGCTGGTAAGACGTATCGCCAACCAGTTGCTGCGGTCCGGCGCTGGTGGCGAATCTCAGGTTGAACGTCTGATACAGAATGTCGATGCCCTCGCCGCCAATGGAGGAGACGCTGAAGTGCAGATGGGGGCCGCTGCTGAACCCCGTATTGCCTGAAGTACCAATGTGCTGGCCGGCTGTGACCGTCTGCCCTTCGGTGACGAAAACGCCCGCATGATCGAGGTGCAGGTATTTGCCGATCGTCGCGTCGCTGTGTTGAATCCAGATGTGATTCGCCGTTGCCGAACCGCTGATGCTCGTTGCGTTGGATTGATCAAAGGTGCTGACGACAACGCCGCCTCGCGCGGCGTGTACCGGATCTCCCACCGGCATGTCCCAATCGATCGCATACAGGTTGCCGTAGCGGTGCGTCGTTATGTTTGTGTGACTCTGACTGACCCGGTAAGCAGAGCCGCGTCGGTAGGGCAATGTATACAGATAGTCGTCATCGTGCGCATGCTCTTCGTGACCATAGTGTATGCGATATTCGTAACCCCAGGTTGCAACCGGCTGGGTAAACGAGACGAGCTCAGTGGTCCGTGGTTCACTCAAGAGTTGCGTTGGCGGATTCAGGTGACGGAGATTCGCCGTTGTAAAAAAAAGTCTGAAGCTCAGCGGTTTGTTTGTCTTGCTTTCGACAACCAGCCTGACCCGTTCGCCCTTGTAAACTTTCACGCAGAGCAGGTCAGCGCTGCAGTTCTCGTTTACCGGCTCGCGCGCGTGCGCCTGTGCCAGGCTCTCCAGCAGCAGCAGGACAAAGATCAATGGGCAATACCTGGCTAAGTTCATGCGACCTTAGAAGGTGATCGTAGTGATGGTTTCAAGCTGCCGATCATAGCGTAACCTGTGCGCGCCAAGCGTCGTCGCCGTCGGAAAATTTCAATAAATCTGTCTTCACCATTGACCATTGCGTGCGTCCAGTTCATGGTGCGCATGCCCACCTTGAGAGACTGTTTTGAGCCAAATGACAGCAAGGCCTGATGACGTAATTGTCGTCGGCAACTCTTCAGATGATCCTTTCGCTATTGATGTCGCCTTTGCCGTAGGCCAGACCGAGGACATCGCCGATCTCATCAGCATGAAGACGTTTGCGAACTCCGAATTCTGTCCACGCTTCATCTCCGATGAACATGATTTCAGCAGTATCGGCAATACTCTGGCCGGTAAGAAAGTGGTTATCGTCAGCACGTCGAGTCGTCTGGTGAGCCGGCAGAATCTTGCCATGCGTAACCTGTTGATCGCCCGCGCCGCAAAGGAAAATGGTGCAGCAGAGGTTCTTCTGGTTGAGCCCGACCTCTACTACAGCGCGCAGGATCGCGGTGCAACCCGCGATCTCGGTGAAACGAAATTTGCCCGCGACGAGAATGACCTCAAGAAATTCGACGGCCAGCCCTACACCGCAAAACTCTATGCGCAGATGTTGCGGCTCGCCGGTGTCGATAGTGTCATCACCGTCCACAACCATTCCTACGCCGTGCAACACGAGTTCAGCGGCGTCTTCGAAAACCGCTTCTACAACCTGATTCCGTATGAGATCTACGTCGACTATCTCCACAACTCCAACATTGTCTCTTACGGCAATGCTGGAGATGGGCTGGCGCTGTGTGCGCCGGACAAGGGGGCGAGAGATTTCGTGAAGGAAATGTTCATGCGCCTTGGCTTGCCGAGAGCCAAGTTCATTCTCCTGGACAAGGAGCGTTCGGGTGAGCGGGAAGTGGAGATAAAACTGCACGACGAAAGCGAGTCGACGTTCGATGAGATCCATGGCCACGACATCGTGCTGTTCGATGACATGGTCCGGACCGGCTCGACGGTGGTGAAGTCGTGCCAGTTCCTCAAACAGATCCGACCCAACAAAACTGTTTTTGCCGTCTCGCACTTTTACGCAAGCGACGAAGGCCGCGAAAAGATGGCAAACACCGCAATCGATGAAATCCTGACACTCAACACGCTGCCGACTGTACTCAATCGAGATGTCCAGGGGCGCCTGCGGCGCAAGATGGTGGTTCTGAAGATCGAGAAATGGCTCGCCCGAAACCTGTGTGGGATCCTCGGCATTCCGGTCCAGACCGACGAGAGCCTCTACCAGATCGACATGTCGTCGAAGAATCCCCGCTTCACCCGCAAGATCTCATCGAACGATCAACTGCCGGAACTGCGCGCCGAGCAAGGCCGCTGACCTGAACACGGTTGGTCGCTGGCAATCTGCGCCTTCGGCTTATCCCTGGCCTCGATACTAGTCCGGCGCCCCCGCGAGATCATCGCGCAAGGTGCGCGATGCCAGATAGAAGTGGCAGGCGGACCAGAACATGGCCGCAGGCAGTAGATACAGCATTGCATGGCGCAGCGACTCCAGGCCCAGGGTAGGTTCGAGGAAGTCGCTCAGAATTCCAACCATCCAGGGTCCCGCGCCGAGCCCGATGATGTTCAGAATCAGAAATAGAATGGCCGATGCTGTGGCTCGCATGCGCAGGCCGACCAGGCCGTGTGTTGTTGCGATGGCGTTACCCAGCCAGACGTTGAAAAGCAGCCCGGGCACGATCGACAGAGTCAGTGCGGTGTATGGGTCGTCAGCCAGATAGACCGCCACCATGAAGGGCACGGATATCATGCCGGTGATTGCCGGCAGCCAGACATACCAGCGCTTGTCGCTCGGCCCCAGCCTGTCGGCGAGCAGGCCGCCGCAGAGCACGCCGACCGCGCCGCAGAAACCCATGATGACAGCAAGCCAGGTACCGAGTTCGCCGGTGGTCATCTCGTGGCTGCGGATCATGAACGACGCCGTCCAGTTGCTGGTGCTGTAACCGGCAAAAGCATTCAGCGCGCCCGCAAATGCCAGATGTCGAAAAGACCGTCGGCTCCATAGCAACGACACGACCTGGCCGAAAGCGATTGGCTCATCCGACACCTGTCTTTTCTCCGCGAGACCGCGTATCGGCTCTGCCAGGGTAAATCGCACCAGGATTGCCAGGAGAACTCCCGGCACACCGACCACCAGGAAGGCAACGCGCCAGCCAAAATATTCATTCAACCAGCCGCCGAGCAGAAAACCGAAGAGAATTCCGATGTTGACACCGGTAGAGTAAAAGGCGATTGCACTGGCGCGCTTTTCGGCGGGAAAAATGTCGGAAATGATCGAATGTGACGGCGGGCTGCCACCGGCTTCACCTATGCCGACGCCGATACGCGCGAGCAGCAACTGCGCGTATCCGTGTCTCA
>CBDUDJ010000273.1:0-4355 GCA_965365885.1 uncultured Gammaproteobacteria bacterium | reverse complement strand
AGTTCACGGGTCAGCCGGACTGCTTCTTCACCCGACTCAGCCTCCCCGATAATTTCCAGGCCTTTTGTATCCTGCAGCATCTTCGTCAGGCCGATTCGAAACAGCCGGTGATCGTCCACGATTAGAAGTTTGATCATCGCCGCCCCTACTTGTCCCCGAAAGAGGAGCTACATTAGAGGCCATCGATCCTGCAGTAAATGGCCATTGGCCATTTACTGCAATAGATTCACGAAATCTCCATTTTGCGATGTCGTGCTGATATCACTTAAGTGAATGCCTGCAGCCCGGTTTGCGCCCGCCCGAGAATGAGCGCGTGAATATCGTGAGTGCCTTCGTAGGTGTTCACAGTTTCGAGATTCATAACATGCCGGATCACGTGATATTCATCTGATATCCCATTACCGCCATGCATGTCTCGAGCCTGTCTTGCGATGTCGAGTGCTTTGCCACAGTTGTTGCGCTTCATGAGGGATATGTTCTCGATTGCCAGCCGGTCTTCGTCCAGCAAGCGACCCATCCGAATACAGCCCTGCAACCCAAGCGTGATTTCGGTCTGCATGTCCGCGAGCTTTTTCTGGATGAGCTGGTTTGCCGCGAGCGGTCGACCAAACTGATTGCGCTCGAGCGTGTAGGTGCGCGCCGCGTGCCAGCAGAATTCGGCCGCACCCATCACCCCCCAGGCAATTCCGTAACGTGCTCGATTCAGGCAGCCGAACGGGCCGGCCAGGCCCTCGACATTCGGCAGGAGGTTTGCCTCGGGGACAAACACATTGTCCAGCACGATTTCGCCGGTCACCGACGCTCTGAGGCTCATCTTGCCTTCGATCTTCGGCGTGCTGAATCCGTCAAATTCCCGTTCAACTACAAACCCGCGGATGACACCGTCGAGTTTCGCCCACACTACCGCCAGATCTGAGATTGGTGAGTTCGTGATCCACATCTTCGCACCGTTGATGACAAACCCACCATCGACCGATTTCGCGGTGGTGATCATGCTGCCTGGATCTGAGCCATGGTCGGGCTCTGTGAGCCCGAAACAACCCACCCACTCACCCGAGGCAAGTTTCGGCAGATAGCGTTCGCGCTGGTCTTCGGTGCCATAGGCATGAATGGGGTGCATGACGAGGGAGGACTGCACACTCATCGCGGATCGATAACCCGAGTCAACGCGTTCGACTTCACGCGCCATCAATCCGTAAGAGACGTAATTCACGCCGGAGCAGCCATACTTGGCCGGCAGTGTTGCGCCCAGAAGTCCAAGCGCACCCATTTCATTCATGATTTCGCGGTCGAAATGCTCTTCGCGATTGGCGAGGAGGACGCGCGATTGCAGCTTATCCTGAGCGTAATCACGAGTCGTATCCCGGATCATGCGTTCTTCTTCGCTGAGTTGATCTTCCAGTAAAAGGGGATCATCCCAAATAAAGCCCTGGCGAACGCTACTCATGATTGAACTCTCTCAACGACCGGCCGACGAAGGCGCACAGGCTAATGGAGTGACTCGCCGGCTGCAATCGCCTTGGCTATACTGCGCGACCCCGACCAACCCCTGACGCGATGGAAGCAATTATGGAGACCCTCAATGGCGCTCGATGAGTCGACACTGCAGCAGCTACTCGCAACGCTCGAGCGGTTTGTCAGCGAGCGCCTCGTGCCGCTGGAAGCTCAGATAGCCGAAGAAGACCACATTCCCGAGCAGGTTGTGGCCGAGATGCGCAGCCTGGGTCTGTTCGGGATGACAATCCCGGAGGAATACGGCGGTCTGGGACTCAACACTTTAGAAGAATGCCGGGCGATCATGGTGCTGGGTAACACCTCTCCCGCGTTCCGCTCCGTGTTCGGCACCAACAACGGAATCGGCTCGCAAGGTCTTGTGATGGATGGCACCGAGGAGCAGAAGACGCACTACCTGCCGAAGATGGCGACTGGCGAGATCATCGGCTCCTTCGCGTTAACCGAACCCGACGCCGGGTCCGATTCCGGATCGGTGCAGACATCGGCAAAAGCCGATGGCGATGAGTTCGTTCTCAACGGCACCAAACGCTACATCACGAATGCGCCCCAGGCACAACTCTTCACCGTTTTTGCACGGACCAACGCCGAGGAGAAAGGCTCCCGTGGGGTAAGCGCTTTTCTGGTGGATGCCGCTACGCCGGGAATCACACTCGGTGCGAAAAACAGGAAGATGGGACAACAGGGCGCACATGTCTGTGACGTAATTTTCGACGACTGCCGGGTGCCAGCTTCCGCGATAATTGGCGGCATTGCGAATCTCAACAAGGGATTCGCCACCGCCATGAAAACGCTCGATCGGGGCCGCCTGCACATCAGCGCTCTGGCGGTCGGTTGTGCCAACCGTCTCATCGATGAGAGCCTCAACTATGCTGTGGAACGCAAACAGTTCGGCAAGCCGATCGCTCAGTTCCAGCTTATTCAGGCGATGATCGCCGACAGTAAAGCCGAAACATACGCGGCCGAATGCATGGTGCTCGACGCCGCCTCCCGCCGCGATGCGGGCGAAGCCGTAAATACGCTGGCGTCGTGCTGCAAGCTTTTTTCCTCAGAGATGGTTGGCCGTGTCGCGGACCGTGCGGTGCAGATCCATGGTGGAGCTGGATATATGGAAGAGTACGCGGTTACCCGGTTCTATCGCGACGTTCGACTATTCCGGATCTATGAGGGCACCAGCCAGATTCAGCAGACCGTCATCGCACGGAATCTGATCAAAGAGGTTTGAGCGGAAGAAAAATCGTAAACGTGGTGCCTGTACCGGTCGCGGTGCGCACATCGATACTACCCTGCAGTTCCAGCACAAGCCGATGCACGATGTGCAGCCCCAGCCCCGCATGATCGCCGCCTTTAGTTGAATTTTTCGGTTCGGACAAACTGCCGAGCACTTCCCGGGAGAGGCCCGGGCCGGTGTCTTTGACATACACTTCCACGCCCTCGCGCCCCTCGCGGAACACACCGACTTCGCTGCCGACCGACACGCTCTGACCTGAAGAAGCTTCAATTGCGTTGCGCATGAGATTATTCAGGATCTGCGCAAGCCGCTGTTCGTCGGAGGCAAGCACTACGCCGCCCTGTGCCAACTCGATCAACAGGTCGACAGAGTGATCGGCTGCGTATCCGTGATGCAGTTCGAAGACCCGTCGAGCCAGGTCGTTGAGGTCGAATTCGGCAAAGACCACCTGAGCTTGAGTGTCCAGATCAGAAATCGGTGAGAGATCCCGCATCCTCTGAATAATTTCACCCGTACGTTTGAGTTCCGTGCCTACCATCTGCAATTGCTCGGTCGCAGTTGGTTCGTGTTGCAGCTGCATTTCCAGAATGTGCAGGTAGTTGTAGACGACGCTCAGCGGATTGTTGGCTTCATGGATAAGCTCCCGCAGGCGCTTTTCTTCGCGCCGCCGGTAACGCTTTACCAGCTCCAGCTCAGCGTCGGGTTGTTCATCCGTCTTGGCCAGCTGCAGTGCAAGCTGCCCGGAATACAGCGCCTGGGCAAAATCGTAATCCACATCTTCATCTATCAGAAACAGTAGCGCGCCTACGGGATTACCATTCGCAACGAGGGGCACACAAGTGGCCGCGCGGGTGCCCATTCGCCGCAGCAGCTGGCGCTCGCCAATGGATCTTTCGGCGGTATCCGTCAGCGACAGGATCGCGCCCTCGCGCACAGCGCGGGCGATCTCGCTCGACGTAGAATCGAGCGGGATCGAGATCGCGTTGTCGATGATGGGCACGAGTCGCTGCTGGGAGTCCAGGACCAGTAGATAGGACACCTGCGAAAACAGGCTGCGGCTGGCAAACTCATGGGCAAACTGCAGATCTTCGAGCGTCGTGCTCGAAATCAGCAGCTCCGTTAGCATGCCAACCTGTTGTTGCACCCAGAGCCGGTTGGACCAGTCGGCTTCCCTGTCAACGCTCAGTTCGAGCGATGACGCCAGATCGCTGCACCGATTGCCCGCCCACTCAACCAACTCGGAGAAGTCTTCGGCATTCAGCTTGAGAAGGCGTTGCGCCAGTTGCCCGGCCCGGTATTCATCAAGCACCTCCAGCGCATCGACAACTGCAAATACTTTGATCAGCGGACTGGCATCCTCCAACAGCTCGGCACTGGCACCACGGAATTCACTGAGTTCGGTCATCTCCGGATCGTGGGTGAGATTCACTCCGGATATGGCGAGTAATACCTTCCAGCGAATGCCCTCGGGGTGCTTGAGGCCAAGCTGTTGCGCCAGGACTTCTGCCAGAAAAGCCGAACGTAGGACCGCCTGCCACTGATCAAGACCCAGACGCGCACTACCGGCAACCGGTAATACTGCCCACGCCTGGGCCTGGGCGAGGTTGCGCAG
>CBDUDJ010000272.1:0-4356 GCA_965365885.1 uncultured Gammaproteobacteria bacterium | reverse complement strand
GGCGGCCATCCCGCCGATCCCACCTCCTGCAATCAACACGTCATTCGGCAAATTCTTCTCCTTCCCGCATACTCGACAAATTCAGGCTGAATTGGAAGGACACACCATGAACCGCCGGTCATTTATCGCCGCCGCAGCCAGCCTGCCTCTGGTTTCTGCGCAACTGTTTGCAGCGCACACCGATCCAATCCGCTACCCGCATCCGGATCTGCAAACACTTGATCCAAGCTTCACCGGCTTTCTCGGCAATACACCCATCCGCCGCATTTTCACCAGCCCGGGCATGTACTGGGCGGAAGGCCCTGCGTGGAACGGCTAGGGCAACTACCTGGTGTGGAGTGACATACCAGCCAATGTCCAATATCGCTGGCTTGACGAAGATGGTCACGTCTCAATCTTCCGCAAAGATTCCAACAACAGCAATGGCAACACGTTCGATCTCGAAGGCCGGCAGATATCCTTTGAACACCTCACACATCGCGTGGTCCGTTATGAGCGCAACGGTACCGTCAGCGTGCTGGCGGAAAATTACAACCGTAAGCCACTCAACGCACCTAACGACGGAGTTGTTCATCCTAACGGCGATCTGTGGTTTTCCGATCCTGGTTACGGCTCACTTGGCGAATACGAAGGCACGCAAACGCCGGGCGATTCAGTCCAACCTCACCAGAAAGAAGCCATCTACCGGCTCGACATGAAGACCGGAAAACTGGTGCAGGTCACCGATGACATCTTCAAGCCAAACGGAGTCTGTTTCTCACCGGACTACAAAAAGCTCTATGCCGCCGATTCGGGAGTCTCGCACTACGGTGCAGCAGCACCGGCAGTCATCAAAGAATGGGATGTGGTCGATGAATCACGCCTGGCTAACGGCCGCGTCTACGCGTCGATGTCCATGGTGGTCGACGGCGTGGAGAAACAGGGCGTCGCGGACGGCATCCGCTGCGATTCCGAGGGCAACATCTGGGCGAGTGCGGGTTGGGTCGGAGCCGGTTACGACGGTGTCCACGTGTTCAATCCCGAAGGCGAGCGGGTGGGCCAGATTCTATTGCCTGAGATATGCGCCAACCTCTGTTTCGGCGGCGTGAAGAGAAATCGGCTGTTCATGACGGCCAGTCAATCCATCTACGCCGTCTACACCCACACGAAAGGCGCGCACTTCTGCTGACGTCTATCTGTCTTTCAAGTCAGCCAAGCAAGTTTGCTGTCGGCAAAAACTTCCGAAGTTGGAACCACCGTTGAGGGGTCATCCAGACTTCCCAACGTCACATCGACGATCGCCTCATGCGTGGTGTTGCTGCAGGCAATGGGCGTGCCGCATTCATCGCAGAAAAAGCGTGAACCTGCCTCGGATGATTTCAGTAACTTCGGTTCTCCCTGCAGGTAGCTAAATTCCTCCTGTGGGACCACCAGCCAGGTCACAAACGGCGCGCCGCTCGCCCGGCGGCACATCGAACAGTGACAACTGACAATGTGTGGGACCTCGCCTGTTATCTGATAGCGAATATTTCCGCAAAAACAGCCACCTTCAAGCATGATTCTCTCCCTGTTTCTCAGGTTTCGACGATATCCGGCGCTGGCATGGCTTCCAGTTGCGCGGCCAGCCATTCGTACCATTCAAACGCGCGAGTGTTGTGTTTGCCACGAAATTCAACAATCCACAGGTCAAGACTGCGCCAACTGGTACAAACCGCACCACCCATCAGATCGTTCACCGCGTTGACATCCAGCGTACCGCGATACGCCATCATGCCAAGCGCTTCGAAAGTCATACTCACACGAAACGCCATCTTCTGGTGAGCATCACTCATGTTGCGCAACACATCGGGGTCGGTATGATCCTCCAGCTGAAGGATCTCGAAGATCGCATCGACATATTCTGGGCTCTGCCAGGACCGCATCATCTCGAGCGATGCATATTCCCTGCGCTGCACACCCAGTTGGCGAAACTCCAGCAGGGCAAAGGCGATTGCGAACAGCACCGCTATCGCACCGACAATCTCCGCGTAGTTGGCAATAATTTCGAGCGTCAGCATCCGCAATTCCAACGTGGCTTTAGAAGGTCAGAGTGTAAATCGAGATGGTAACGAAGGCATGCCAAACCGACACAAGTACGTGTTCGCAATTTCAGCTGTGAGCTTGTCACGGTCAGTCAACGCTCGGTAAAAAATGCGGCGGATTCTGCCACGTCGAGCCGCTGAGAAAGCGCAGGTCCGTTTTGATCGTCAGGTCACGACGCAAACGCAGCGCAGCCAGCGCTTTTTCATAGTCCGGCCCGTTACCGCCGAGTGCGGACATGCCGCGTGTCGCACGCCAGTGGTCGACACTGGCATATTGGGTCATCAGCCAGACTTCATCGAACCCCTGACTCGCAACTGTAGCTTCGACCACATCCGCCGGATGAATTACCTGCCACATGCCGACCACACGGGAACCGATTTTTTCGAAGAACGGCCACACACCCTGTTGGCTCGCCGCGAGAAACTCCGGAAAACTGCCTTTGCGGATCTGAAAATACCGCAGCGTGACGATCGGCTCTGAGGGTTGTGCAACGTCATGTCGCACGCTGATGGGAGCATCGGATACTGCATCACCGGCAACTTCTGCGGCGAATACTTCCGGTGATAACAGGATCAACAGCAGGCACACCCATCCACCTATAAAGCCACCTATAAAGCCACGCATAAAGCCTCCGCATACCATCATTGAGAATATTTCGATAAATCTACAGGATGATTCCACGGCCCGCATTCACTATCCTCGAAGCAATCATTCGCTAAAACAGGGGGAATCGGTGCGAGATCTGACAAATAAAGTAGCCTGGGTGACAGGCGCCGGAACTGGAATCGGTGAGGGCGGAGCTGTGGCGCTGGCTGAAGCAGGTATGCAGGTTGTGCTCTCGGGACGCCGAGTTGAAGTCCTGGAACAGGTGGCACAACGCATCGGCGATCGAGCCAGCGTTGAGGTACTCGATGTATCTGACCGCGAGGCCGTGGCAGATGTAGTCAGCAGAATCATCGATCGTCATGGCCGTATCGACGTTCTGGTCAATAGCGCCGGAATAAATGTTAAAGAAAGGAACTGGCACAACGTGAGCCTGGATGACTGGGACAAGGTCATTCGCATTGATCTCGACGGCGCATTCTATTGCGCAAAAGCGGTCCTCCCGTCCATGGTCGAAAATGAAGACGGCTTGATCATAAACATCTCTTCCTGGGCAGGCCGGTTCGTGAGCATGGTGACAGGACCGGCGTACACTGCTGCGAAGCACGGAATGAATGCGCTGAACGAAAGTCTGAACATGGAGGCCGGGCTCTACGGCGTGAGGGCATGCTCGATCTGTCCGGGCGAGGTCGCAACGCCTATTCTCGACAACCGCCCTATTCCTGTCACCGACGAAGACCGGGAGAAGATGGTGCAATCCGAAGACTGCGGCGACATCATCAGATTCATCGCAGAACTTCCCAACCACGTCTGTATCAATGAGCTGACAGTGAGCCCCACCTGGAATCGCGGCTATGTCGCGCAAGCTCGGCAGCTGCGAAAATAGCCTGCCCTCTGAGATCAGATGAATCAGAAACCTGGGTCAGTGGAAAGCGTCCAGCCCGTCGTTGACTACGGCCGGGGCAGCTATGTCTTCGACACGACCGGTAAGCGCTACATCGATGGCTCGGGTGGTCCTGCGGTCTATTGCCTCGGCCATGCAAACAAAGAGGTCAACGAGGCAATAAAGGCACAGCTCGATCGAATCGCCCACGGCTATCGAGGAAACTTCACGAGCGATCCGCTCGAGGAGCTGCAATCTGTGCTGACACAACGCTGCGGCGCGGGCTTCACCAACATGCTTTTCGTCACAGGTGGCTCGGAAGCTGTTGAATCCTGTTTAAAGCTGGCATTGCAGTATCAGCAGGCAATCGGTGAGCACAAGCGTGTGAGATTTATCGCCCGGCATCGTTCCTGGCACGGCAATACTCTTGGCGCACTTGGCGTATCCGGGTTTGCCCAGCGCCGCGGTCTCTACGAAGGAGCGCTCACGGCAGCAAGCTTTGTCTCCGCTGCCAACGCCTATCGACCACCAGACGGCGTAACCCCCGAGCAGCTGGTGGCATTTCTCGCAGCCGAGCTTGACCGGGAAATCGACGCCGCAGGTGCTGAAAACGTGTGCGCCTTTATCTTCGAACCTGTGGTGGGTGCTGCAGGTGGAGCCGTCCCGGCTCCTCCCGGCTATGCAAGTGCAATTCGCGAGGTCTGCGATCGCCACGGTGTGCTGGTGATTGCCGACGAGGTCATGTGTGGTGCTGGTAGAACAGATCGGAAGAGCACACGTCTGAACTCCAGTCACTGACCAATCTCGTA
>CBDUDJ010000271.1:0-4356 GCA_965365885.1 uncultured Gammaproteobacteria bacterium | reverse complement strand
TAGCCCTGCCAGTAAAGGCAGTACATTTGGCTGCGCCAGTGGCTCACCGCCGGTGACGGTAACATGCTGCACACCATGAGATCTGACGGTGTCGATGACGTCTGCCAGCGCAGTCATTTCGCCACCGTGAAAGGCATAGGCCGTGTCGCAGTAGCCACACCGTAATGGACAACCCGTAAGCCTGACAAACACCGTTGGCAAACCAACACGGGTCGATTCGCCTTGCAGGGAAACGAATATTTCAGTGAGGCGAATCTGATCCCTGGCGGGATCGCTCACTGGATCTCCGATACGTAACTGGCCGCCAGACTCGCAGCCGAACTTTGCGGGTACTCGTTCTGCACCCGATTGAAATAGTCCACCGAGCGCCTGCCATCTCCAAGACGATGATAGACAACGCCGAGTTTGTAGAGCGTATCTGCAATCTTGGGATGATCGGGGTAGAGGTTGAGAACCTGGGCGAACGATTGCCGGGCTTTTTCAATGTCTTCACTGGCAAGATAGAGTTCACCGAGCCAATAGAAAGCATTGGGTGTGTATTGACCGTTCGGGTAGGCAACGATGAGTTGATTGAACGCCATTGCTGATTCATCGAATTGCCGTGCTTTCATCAGATCGAATGCGCTGGCATACGCTTCCCGCTCACCGCCACCAGTGCGCGGGACCGTAGTGGCAACAGGCGTGCGGAAGGGCGGCACGCCAGAACCTGCGTCTGCAGCCGGCGGCAGGTCCTGACCCGGCAGGCCAGCAGCCGTTGTAGACTGGACCAGCTGTGCGACGCGTCCGTCGAGATCGATGTATTGCTCCTGCTGATCTCGCGCCAGTCGGCTCAGCCGGTAACTCTGTTCTTCGGCGAGTCCGCGTAATTCCTGGACTTCCTGTTGCAGTATCTGCAACTGATAAAACAGCTCGCTCAATCGTCGATCACCACCTGCGGCTTCAACAGTCGTCTCAGCAACGTCGCTCAACGCGGGTTGCTGAACCTCGGATTGCGTCGCAGGGACACGTATTGCTGGCTGATAGCTCGATTCCCCATCAGCGACCGACTCCTCCACCGGGACTGCTGCCACGGCGAATCCGTTGGCCAACGCTCCGAGCACCAACACTCCGAGTGCCCGCCAAACGACAAAGTGCGCGACCCGGGTCGCGCACTTCAATGTCGAGCTTGGCCGTTCGCGGCGATCGCGCTTGCCCATCACCATTTAGCGATAGATCATCACCGCACGGCGATTGCGAGCCCAGGCACGCTCGGTGTGACCGGGATCTTCCGGACGTTCTTCACCGTAGCTGACGGTTTCAATCTGGCGCGGTGAAACTCCCGCAGATGTCAGAAAGCTGCGAATGGCATCCGAGCGCCGCTCACCCAGCGCAAGGTTGTACTCGCGCGTACCCCGCTCATCGCAGTGGCCTTCCAACACAATCGAGCGATCCCGATTGTTGCGGAGAATGGTCGCATGCATCTCCAGCGCGGCAAGATCATCAGGATTGACCACTGCACGATCGTAGTCGAAATAATACGTCCGCGAGAGCAGTCGACCTGTTCCAGGGACAAACGGATTGCCGTTGGCATCAAATGCTGGCGATTCTGCCGGCGGCGCAACGGGCGCCGGTGTGGTATCCGGCGTCACCACCGGACCAGCGGACGGCTCAGCAGGTTCTGTCTGACTGCCGCTGCTCGCGCAACCGGCGATGAACAGACTGGTCAGCAGGATGACAAAGAGGCTCCGAAGCCACTGTTTAGTCATTTGATTCTCCTATCGTTAATAGAATTGTTAATAGAATTGATAATAGAACGGTTATTAGAACTGTTGCTTGGGCTGTTTACTAACGTTAACTTCCAGAGCCGTTTACCCTTAAAGCTGATCTCCAAAGCATGCAAGAGTCAGAGCATGCAGGAGTCAGAGTAAGTCAATGAACGGAGACCAGGCCGGCTCCCGGACATCACCTGTTGACGAAGGCAGCCGATACTTAACGCTGCCGTCGATCGAAACGACGGCAAGTATACCCCGACCCCGTTCCTGAGTCGCATAAATTAGCATAGTCCCGTTCGGTGCAAGAGAGGGTGACTCATCCAACGAAGTCGCTGTGAGCACGCGCACATCACCGCGCTCGAGATTCTGCCAGGCGATATGAAAAACACCGGCTTTGCGGTGGACGAACACGAGATGTTTGCCATCAGGCAGGAGCCTCGCACGCGCGTTGTAGTCACCCTCGAAGGTGAGCCGCTCAACAAAGTTGGTCGCGAGTTCCAACTGATAAATCTGCGGTCGGCCACCTCGATCAGACGTGAATATGAGGTTCTCCCCATCCGGCGTCCAACTGGGTTCGGTGTCGATGGAGTGGTGTCTCGTCACGCGCCGCAGCTTTCGACTGTCGAGATTCATGACATAAATTTCCGGGTTGCCATCGCGCGACAGAACCATCGCCAGACGCTTACCATCCGGGGAAAACACCGGCGAGCTGTTGATTCCAGGGAACTGTGTCAGCAATTCGCGCTCACCCGAGACGATGTTCTGCACCACAATCGCGGGTCGGCCGGTTTCAAAAGATACGTAGGCGACTGTCTCGCCATCGGGTGCCCAACCGGCTGACAGCATTGGCTCGTTGGAGCTGAAAAGCGTGCGTGCCCTTTCGCCGTCTGCATCTGCCAACTCCAGGCTGTAGCGGGCATTGGGCGCTCCAGAATTTTGTGCGAGCACATAAATAATTTTCGTCGAGAACGCGCCCTGAATCCCGGTAATCGATTCGAAGACTCTGTCGGAAATACGATGCGCAACATCGCGCCACTTGTCGCGCGTGCTGGTTAATGTATCGACGATCATCTGGCGTTCGTTGAACACATCAAACAGATAGTAATCAACACGAAGATTACCGAGTGGGTCCACCCCCGTTCTGCCGATGACAAGATATTCCACACCGAGTATCCGCCAATCGCGGAAGAACACCTCGTCCTCACTTGCAGGTTAGGACAGCATATTGCCAACTTCGGTGGGTGCAAACTGACCACTGCGCGCGAGATCGAAATCAATGATGTCGGACATCGCCTGGAAGTCGGAATATTCCGGACCCTGACGGAAGGGCACCACGGCGATCTGGGTCTGCTTGTCGTAGCCCGTATCAATGATGATCGTATCCAGGCTCTGCGCAGCGTACAGCCTACCGGCAAGAAGGACGCTCAGAACAACCAATGAAGCACACGACCAAAATCTCACCGCAACAAATCCTCCGGTTTGAACAACAACGTGAATCGACGAAAGTATTTTTCAAAAAGTGCAGACTCCGCCGGTACTTCGAATCGACGCGCCTTGCGAACCGCGGATTCCGCCGAGCGGTCAAAGACGCTGCTACCACTGCCTTTAATCAGGGTAACCGCTACAACATCTCCAGTCGGCACCAGGTCAACCTGCAGCGTTGCCTCCATGCCGTTGCGGGCGCTCGGTGGTCGCGACCAGTTGGCAACCACGAGCTGATAAATGCCAAACCGATAGGCTTGAGCGACTTCAATATCCGCCGCTGCTGCGCCCTCTTCGAGCAAACTGGTTTCATCTTCCAGCGCGTTGAGGAAGGATGAGTCTGCCAGAGCACGTAACCGCTCCTGCCGCTGCGCTTCGCGCTGGCGAGCTGCGGCGGCTTCCGCCTCGCGTCGCGCCAACGCCGGATCAACCTGCGGTGTGACATCCGGTACCCGCTCTACTTCCTGTGGCGCAGGCTCGGGTTGCGAGACCTTCGGCGGAGGCGGCGGGGGTTTGGGTCTTGCTTTGGGTTCCAGCACCAGCAGCGTCGAATTGACGATCTGCGGCTTGATCATGCGGACGACATCTTTCGCCGGTTGCCAGCCGCTGGAGAGCGCGGCAACTGCTGCAGCGTGCAGCAGCACGGCGAAGAGCACCGGCAAAGAATATTCACGCAACTGCCAGAACAAACGTCAGCCCTCGATCAGTTCAGGCGGGTCGGTGATCAGACCGACGCTCTCTGCGCCCGCTTTCTGCAGTACAGTCATGACCGTGATCACCTGTCCGTAGTCCAGTGTCTTATCGGCTTTGACGTAAACCGGCACATCCGGGCGTGCACTGAGGATCTTCGTTGCCTGGTCGGACAGCGAATAGATCGTCACTCGGGTACCTTCATCATCGGCATTCTGTATGCCCAGATTGACAAAGATTGCCCCATCGGCACGCATTGAGATCACCAGAGGATCATCCTGGCTATCGGCAATCGGCTCTGACGGCGCGTTGGGAAGGTCGACCTGAACCCCTTGCGTCAGCAGTGGCGCCGTGGCCATGAAAATCACGAGCAGAACCAGCATCACGTCGATATACGGAACGACGTTGATTTCCGACATGGGCTTGCGGCGGG
>CBDUDJ010000270.1:0-4381 GCA_965365885.1 uncultured Gammaproteobacteria bacterium | reverse complement strand
CTGGGTGCTGGTTGCGGTACTCGTGATCGTCATGCTGCTGTTTTACATGACTATAGAACAGTTGCTTGCAAATCAGTTTATTGGTGAGGCCAGCGATGGATAGTTTGCTGGCCATCTCCAATGTCGCGCTATGGGTTGTCATGCTTGGTCTTGGATTGCTGGTATTTGCCCTCAGTCGGCAGCTTGGCGTGCTCTACGACCGCGTTGCCCCGGCCGGTGCGCTTATGGTCAATCCACTGATAGCCGTAGGCGATCCGGCGCCAGTCATCGCGGCTCCAATGCTCAGCGGCGCCACCGTGACCGTTGGCGGAGAACGGGGTCGCAGTCATCTACTTTTCTTTCTCGCGCCGGATTGCCCCATCTGTAAATCCCTGGTACCGGTCCTGCGTTCAATTGGTAAAGCCGAGCCGTGGCTCGATATTTCGCTTGCGAGTGACGGTGGCACAATGGCTGAACATCAGGAATTCGTCAGCCAGGAAGGGCTGGCGGATTTTGACTATCTGGTTTCAGAGGACCTGGGCCGCTCCTACGGCATCAGCAAGTTGCCCTATGCAGTGCTGATTGACGAAATCGGTGTTATTGCCTCCATGGGTATAGTCAATTCGCGCGAACATCTGGAGAGTCTCTTCGAAGCGAAGGAAAGAAATGTCGGTTCTATCCAGGAGTATCTGCAGGATCAGGAATCAGGCCAGATATAGAGTATTGCTAGCCCGCAGATAAGCAGAAAAGCAGGAACAAGGAACAGTTGATGGCAACGACAAGTGCTCAGATTGACGGCGTCGATCTTGACAGCTACTGGATGCCGTTTACCGGCAACAGGCAGTTCAAGGCAGAACCGCGCATCATCGTGAGTGCCGATGGCTGGTACTATCAATCGGCAGACGGCCGCAAAATACTCGACGGTCTTTCGGGGCTGTGGTGTTGCGGTGCCGGCCACAACCGCAGCGAACTTGCGCAAGCGATTGCCGCACAGGTGCAGGAACTGGACTACGCACCAGCGTTCCAGTTTGGTCATCCCAAGGCCTTTCAGCTGGCGCAGAAGCTCCGCGATCTGACCCCACCAGGCCTCGATCACGTCTTCTTTACCAACTCTGGATCCGAGTCGACCGAAACGTCGTTGAAGATCGCCAGGGGCTACTGGCGGCAGAAAGGTCAGCCTGGCAAGACACGACTGATTGGCAGGGCAAAG
Organism: uncultured Gammaproteobacteria bacterium; assembly: GCA_965365885.1. Lineage (GTDB taxonomy): Bacteria > Pseudomonadota > Gammaproteobacteria > Pseudomonadales > Azotimanducaceae > SZUA-309. The sequence goes on along the minus strand of CBDUDJ010000270.1, from coordinate 3,192 downwards.
GGTTACCACGGCGTCAACTTCGGGGGTATCTCCGTGGGGGGTATCGGTCCGAACCGGAAGCTGTTCGGCGCGACGCTGGAAACGGATCATCTTTCGCACACGCTGTTACCGGAAAATCGTTTCACGCGGGGGATACCCGAACAGGGCGCGGCTCTGGCTGATGAGCTCGATGAGTTGGTCGCGCTGCATGATGCATCGAACATCGCTGCAGTTATCGTTGAGCCGTTCGCGGGTTCTGGCGGGGTGATCCCGCCGCCGAGCGGTTATCTGAAACGGCTGCGCGAGCTGTGCGACAAGCACGATATTCTGCTTATCTTCGATGAAGTCATAACCGGTTTCGGCCGCTGTGGAGCAACCACAGGTTCAGAGTTTTTCGGCGTCACACCGGATATTGCGAATTTCGCCAAACAACTCACCAACGGCGTCATTCCCATGGGAGCGGTGGTGGTTTCGCCGGAAATCTATCAGACCTTTATGGATGCCGGCGGCCCGGAATACATGGTGGAATTTCCGCATGGCTACACCTACTCCGGCCATCCGCTTGCTTGCGCAGCCGGTCTTGCGGCACTCGAGATTTTTGAGAAAGAAGATCTTGCCGGGCAGGTTGCAGCGAAAGCAGGCCACTTCGAAGATTGCATTCACGGCCTCGCCAATCATCCCCATGTGCTCGATGTACGCAATATCGGTTTTGCGGGTGCGTTAACTCTGGCGGCATACTCTGGGGAACCGGCCCGACGACCCTATGAGGTTGCGATGTGGTGCTGGCAGCGTGGTCTTTATGTGCGTTACGGCGGAGATACCTTGCAGTTCGGCCCTGCGTTCGTGATGGACAATGCCGATGTTGCGGAGATGTTCAACATCGTTGGTGATGCGCTGCGCGCGGCCGCCTGAGCCGAATCCTCAGGTATATAGTGGTATTGCAGTCGAGGATTTGATCCGCTCCATTGCAAACGAAGATGAGACATCGCTCAGTGGAGCGACCGCGATGAGTTTCTTATATACCCGGTCGTAATCGGCGATGTCCCGGGCAACGATTTTCAACATGTAGTCCGTCTCGCCGCTCATGCGGTAGAACTCGACCACCTCGGGTATGGCTTTCACGCCTTCGGCAAATGTCTTGAGCCACTTGTCGTTGTGCTCGTTGGTTTTGATCCCCACGAACACGGTGACATTCAGATCGAGTTTTTTCTGGCTCAGCAACGCCACCCGGCAGCGAATGATTCCGCGCTCTTCGAGGCGGCGGGTTCTGCGCCAGCAGGCGTTTGGCGACAATCCCACGCGATCGGCGATTTCGGCGTTGGCAAGCGCTGCGTTATCCTGCAGGAGCTCGAGTATGCGGATGTCGAGACGGTCAATATCTTCCATGATTATCTATTCAGATGGGAGATATTTCCGATTATAGGCGTCAGTGTACTAATTTTTGGTAATTAATTTTCGGATGTATGCAATAAAGTGTATATCTCTTCATCCTGTTGCGATGCGCACTGCACGTGATGATGATCTCGCCGTCCCAAGGCTGCTCGATGCGGCGTTACCGTTTAACATGGCGAGTGGATTTCTCGCTGTTGAGAGTCTTGGGAACTGTTGGAAGAGGACGGCTGCATGATACGAATTCTTGGCGCGTTAGTGCTGACAGGAGCGATTTTCGGTGGTTCACAAGAAGTGTGGGCGGACGGTTTTCCTGCGACCGAACGCTCATTAAAAGTCGAGAATTCGGTGTGGCTCACAAGTAAGCTGGACCTGCGACAACTCGGCGTTGAGCAGGTTGGCGGGGTGTTGATCGTTGATCTCAGAACGCCTGCCGAAGGCACGGACGACGCAGCAACGCAAGCGCACGATCTTGGCTTGAGCTACCAGAATATTCCGGTCCGCGGCGCGGTGATCGAACCGGACAGCGTTGCGGCGCTGTCTGCAGTGCTTGCTGCAAACGAGAAGGAAGTTGTAATCATCCACTGCAGATCGGGCAATCGCGCGGGTTTGCTCTGGGGTGCTATGCAACTTGAGCAGGGCGTTCCACTCGAGGAAGTACTGGTCAATGTCTCGGGTATCGTAAACCGTCCGGAAATTGAAAATGCGCTGAAGGACTATGCGCACACTCAAGAGTCCCGCTTATCAGCCAATGAAGATCACGATTGAGGATTCATTGATGGATCCCGAGAGCCGGCAATTCCCATCCACTTGAATCCAGGAATCATTTTCTCTGTGCTGGCCCTGCCGCCACTGGTGGCGTTCGGGAATCCGGCGGTCGCCCTGCTGGTGGGTGGTGTCATTGCGCTGACGTTGAATCAAGCGCCGTTTGCAAAGGGGTCGCTGTATGGCAAGTACTGTTTGCAGACTGCGATTGTTTTGTTGGGTTTCCGGCTGAATCTAGAAACGGTTTGGCACTTGAGTGCGAGCTACACCTGGGGTGTCGCAGTGTTTGTGATCGGTACCTTGTGCCTGGGTCTGCTCTACGGATTTCTGCTGCGCGTGGACAAAGTACCCGGTCAACTGATTGCCGCTGGCACTGCGATCTGTGGTGGCACCACAATCGCATCGCTGAGTCCGGTTATCGGAGCCAAACCGCATGAAACTGCTGTGACGCTCGGTCTGATATTTCTCCTGAACGTGGTAGCGCTCTTCGTTTTTCCCTTCATTGGCCAGTGGCTCGAATTATCCCAACTGGAGTTTGGCCTCTGGTCGGCAGTTGCCATTCACGATACGAGTTCCGTTGTCGCCACTGCAGCGATCTATGGAGAGGAAGCGGCCGATGTCGCAACCACCATCAAACTTGGCCGTACCCTGTGGTTGATCCCACTGATTCTCGGGGCCAGTCTTCTCGCGCGTGAATCCGGTGCCCGTTTGCGCGTACCCGGGTTCATTCTGCTTTTCCTGCTGGCAACGACGCTCGGCTCATTTCTACCCGTGCCGTCTGTTCTCCTGCAAGGTGCGTCCATCACGAGCAAAGCACTTTTGGTGTGCGCGCTGTTTCTCGTGGGTACCGAACTCACGAGAAGCACCCTGCGGCGGATGCGGGGGCCGACACTCTGGCAGGGATTGTTGCTGTGGCTGACCGTTGCGCCGTTGTCGCTGCTGGTGATTCGTCTGCTGCACTAGCTGTCTGGGTGCCTGGCGTGGTTATATGAATAGAGAAAAAAGATTCTTCCCCATGCAGTCGTGTCTGGCTACTCTGCCGGCATGACCAAATTCGGT
>CBDUDJ010000269.1:0-4400 GCA_965365885.1 uncultured Gammaproteobacteria bacterium | reverse complement strand
CCGCCGTCAGTCGTGCAGCCATCGCTTTGTCGTTCGCACCATCGCGCATGGTCAGCAGAAACTCGGTGTTCTGGGCGTAAACCTTGCCATCAGCACCCACCGCGTGAGAGAGCACTTCGCTGTACCAGCCAGCCGCGGCAAACATGTCGACGACGGTCATACCGGGCGTGATCCCCAGAAATTCGATGACTGCAGCGGGCATTCGCCCGTCATCACGCGCACGATCGGCCTCAGATCGTTCTGCAAGGCTCGCCTGCAGCGTCACGGGCTGCGCGCTCTCGGCCGCGTCGGCCTGTGCGGCATTGTCATCGGCTGCGGTCGATTCGTTTGTGGATTCTGGCTGGCAGGCTGCCAGAGCTACCAATATGCTGAACAATGAAACTATCAGACGCATTGCATTACCCTCCATTTCAGGTGCCTACAGGATACCCACGTTGCCCCTGGCAAGTCACTGCTCGTCGGCTGAACCCAAGCTAGGGCAGCAGCGGCAGACGGACGTTGGCGGTACCGAAGACGCGCGTTTCCTTTGCTGCGTTTTTTACCGTCAAATCGAGTTCGACGATTCCCGTTTCTTCGTCGATATCGGTGACCACGGCATCTATAAAGCAGGGATCATCCGCCAGCAGTGGCGCCCTGAATACGGTATCCACAAACTCAACTCTGGCCAGCGGTGCCCAGCGATGAATCATGCTGGTCAGAAAACCCATCGCCATGATCCCCGGCACCAGTGCCCCGGGCAGGCCCTCTTTGCGCGCCTTTTCATGGTCACTGAAGCGCCCTCCACGGCCCCAGCCCACAGCAGCGGCAAACGTACTGGTAGCCGACAGCGACGTGTCGGGTTCGAAAGCTTCGAGTTCTGCGCCAAATTCGACGTCCTGAATGGAATTGACAGTCATTCCTGCGGCCGCTCCCTGACCACCATTCGCGAATCACTGGTCGCCACATGCTCACCTTCGGCATTGAAGATCTCCATGCGCGAGACGATGAAGATCATTCGCCCCGACCGGCCGCTCTTATCGTATATGTCATGCAGATGCGTGCGTCCTGTGAGGGGTTCGCCAGGCGTGACGGGCTTTAAACAGGTGACTGCTTTACCTCCGTCCATCGGTATGCCACCAAGTTTCGGAAATTCTATTGGCAGATGTCGTCCGGCTGCGAGACTTGCAATGAACGCAGGCACCGCCTGAAATTCCGCGTGGTTTACGTCGGTGAATTCCGGCAGAGTCTCGCCGGACATTCTCGCCACCGTAACGGCTTTTTCCGGGTCGAGCACGAAGGCTTTGGTATCAAACTCCAGATTCAGGAACTTCGCCTTGAGTTCATCAACATCTGCCATGTTCTGCTGCCCTGCCCCAAATCAAGTTTGTGCATTTCAAGTGCGTTCATCTTAGCAACTGCCGGCCACCTTTCGCGAATCGGCGTTCGCCTGTTGCGGAGGCTGCCGGTCCGGACGAGTCTCGTCAGATATTTCTCTGATTCTACTCAGATACTTCGGCCACCATCCACATTGATGCTCGTGCCGGTGAGAAATTCGCCGTCAGCCGAGGCGAGAAATGTTACAGCGGCCGCAACATCGCGTGGTTCTGCCAGCCTGCCCCGGGGAATTGTGCTGGTCAGCGTCGCACGCATCTCGTCACTCAATACATCCTGGCCGGTTGCGCCTTTCATGAATCCAGTTTCGGCAGCAACGGGGTTGACTGCGTTCACGGTAATGTTATGACGGGCGACCTCGAGTGCCAGCCCTTTGGTCATGGTCAGCACCGCACCTTTTGTTGCGTTGTACGGCGTCACTCCCGGACGCGGAGCGATGGCGCCTATAGAGGCGATATTGACGATGGCACCACCACCGCGTTCGATCATCGCAGGGATCGCATGTTTGCATCCCAAAAACACTCCACGCGCATTCACCGCGAACACCGCGTCGAATTCTGCAACTGAAATTTTCCACAGCAGCTGGTTCAGGTGAGAATAGCCAGCGTTATTGACGAGGACGTCGAGACGGCCGTACGTGTCGAGTGCGGTCTGCATCAGCGCAGCGACCTGATCTTCCTCACTCACATCGACAGTATTCTGGCAGGCGCTGCCACCGGCGGCATTGATCTCAGCGGCAACTCGCGCGCTTGACTCGGCATTGAGATCTGCCACGACGACGCTTGCGCCCTCACGAGCAAATCGCCCGGCGATTGCTTCTCCGAAGCCGGAACCCGCACCCGTTACGACCACGCACTTGTCTTCAAATCGTTGCATTGCCTGCCCCCGCAGTTGTTGCCCAGCGGTCTATTTTAGAGCTTTTCCCCTCTTCGTCGCTGCTTTTCACCGCTACTACAGAAGGCAAGTCGATTCCGGTTACTATCATCGCAGGGGAGGAACACTCAATGGCAGAGGTAGCGCCCGCGGACGCTGGTGACGGGGAGATTTCAGCAGCCGCAGACTATCCGGAGCTCGGGCTTGCAAGCTATGCGCTGGGCCTGTTATTTGTTGCCTATGTATTTTCCTTCATCGATCGCCAGATTCTCGCCCTGCTGGTTGGGCCGATTCGGCAAGATTTCGGTATCAGCGACTTCCAGTACAGTCTGCTGCAGGGTGCCGCGTTTGCCCTGCTCTACACTGTCGCGGGGTTACCGATCGGTCGGCTGGCCGATCATTATTCACGCCGACTGATCATCTCCGTTTCCGTCTTTTTCTGGAGCCTGACAACAGTCGGTTGTGGGCTGACAAACAATTTCACGCAACTGTTCGCTGCGCGTATGGCTGTAGGAGCCGGTGAGGCAGGTCTCGCGCCACCTGCCTATTCACTTATTCTCGACAGCTTCCGGCCACGCCATGTCGGGTATGCCATGTCCGTCTACAAGCTCGGAGTTAAAATTGGTGGCGGTCTCGCACTCGTGATCGGCGGTGTCCTCTACGACTTCTACGATGCGATCGGCATAATTGAGGTGCCGCTCGTAGGCGGCATCAAGCCCTGGCAGGCGACGATCATCAGCGTCGGACTACCCGGCCTCCTGTTGAGCCTTCTCATACTTACGATCAAAGAACCATCGCGCAAGGAGCTCGCGACAAGCGACGGTGATGCCAGGCAACTGCCAATCGCCACCGTGATGAGATTCATCTGGCAACGCAAGCGCGTTTATCTATCCCTGTTCTTTGGTTCATCGATGATGGCGATGGCCGGCTATGGCAACGCAGCCTGGTATCCCGAACTACTCTTCCGCAACTACGGGATGTCCAAGTCCGCAAGCGGAACCTCCTACGGAATGATCATACTCACGGCTGGTAGCATTGGCGTGATGTTTGGTGCCTGGATTGCCAACCGACTTCTGGCCAGAGGTTACACGGACGCTTACGTGCGAACGATTTTCTTCACGGCCCTGCTGGCCGTCGTCCCTGCGGTCTACGCGCCGCTTTCGGGCAGCGCCCAGACCACACTACTGGTCCTGTGGCCGGCCGTGCTGTTTGGTGGTTCCTATCTGGGGGTGATGGCAGTGTCATTTGTCGTCATCACGCCAAATCAGATGCGCGGCCAGATGACGGCGCTTTACATCTTCGTCACCAACATCCTCGGCATGGCTGTCGGGACGAGCGTACTTGCAGCCTTCACCGACTACGTCTATCAGGATGATGGTTTGCTACACTACTCGATCGCTACTGTGAACAGTCTGTTTTATCCGGCGGCGGCGCTGTTGTTCTGGTACTGCCTGCCAGCGTACCGTCGCAGCGTAGAGGAGTCGGGGAACTGGCAGGTATAAAACCAGCTTGCCTGGGGAATAGGGGGACATCATGAGATATCGATTGCTGGGGAAAAGTGGCCTGCGTGTTTCCGAGCTTGCTCTCGGTGCGATGACGTTCGGCGTTGAGACCGGGTTCGGTGTTGACAAGGAACAAAGCCGCGCGGTTTATGATGCCTTTCGCGCGGCCGGTGGGAATTTTATCGACACCGCCAACGTCTACGCCGCGGGTTCCAGTGAATCCTATCTGGGTGAATTCATAGCGGATGAGCGCGAGCGTATCGTGCTTGCAACCAAATTCACCGGCGGCATGCGCGGGCGCGACGTAAACGCCACCGGAAATTCACGAAAAAACATGATGGACTCGGTTCACGCAAGCCTTGAGCGACTGGCGACGGACTACATCGATCTGTATTGGGTCCACGCCAGAGATTACCTTACGCCCATCGATGAGGTCATGCGTGGACTCGACGATCTAGTGAGCCAGGGCAAAGTTCTCTACATCGGTGTCTCCGACACACCTGCCTGGGTGGTCTCACAAGCAAACACACTGGCTGAATTACGCGGCTGGTCACAATTCGTTGGCTTGCAGATTCGCTATTCGCTCGTGGACCGGACCGTCGAGCGGGAGTTGCTGCCGATGGCTCGGGCTCTGGATCTGGCGGTCACACCCTG
>CBDUDJ010000268.1:0-4408 GCA_965365885.1 uncultured Gammaproteobacteria bacterium | reverse complement strand
GCTGGTGCGATTACTCGAAGGTGGGGGTGGCAGCGTCAAGGGCTCAGGGCGCAGGGGTGGCACCGTCGGTGAACCGGTCTACGCCCAGCCCCGCTTCAAAATCATTGCAGATGCGATGGGCAAAGTGCCGATTGTCTCGGCTGCCCTGGGTGCAGTTGCGGGATTTCCGGCAGGCAGGCTTGTTGCCTCCCACTTCTCGGTAATGACCCGCCACACTGCCCAGGTGTTGATAGGCGGACCTGCCCTGGTCGAGCGGGCGCTCGGTGTGCGACTGACGAAAGACGAATTGGGTGGTGTGGACGTACACTCGGTCAGCGGAATTGTCGACAACATCGCCGAAGACGAGCACGATGCATTTCGCCAGATCCGCCAGTTTCTGAGCTACCTGCCCGGTAATGTGTGGGAGCGTGCTCCCAGGACCGTATGCAAAGACTCTCCTGAGCGCACGGAGGAGGCATTGCTGGACATCGTTCCGCAGGACTCCAATGCACCTTTTGACATGCGCGCCATCATCAAAATGGTGATGGATACGGATTCGGTGTTTGAGATTGGCGCAACATATGGCCCTAGTCAGATTGCCGCACTGGCGCGGCTCGACGGTCAGCCAGTGGGCGTTCTTGGTAACGATTGCCAGCACTATGCCGGGGCAATGACTGCAGAAGCAGCGCAAAAGTATCGCCGATTCGTCGAAATGTGCGATATGTTCCACCTTCCCATCGTCAACTTCGTCGATCAGCCCGGCTTCATGATTGGACCCGAAGCAGAGAGAGCCGGGACGATACGCTATGGTATGGCGGCGGTCGCCGCGGCGGTGCAAGCCAGCGTGCCATGGGCATCCATCCTCGTTCACAAAGGATTTGGCGTCGCGACAGCTGCGCATTTCTCTGAAAATGCCTACGTTCTGTCGTGGCCGTCAGTGGAATCCGGCGCGCTGCCGCTGGAAGGCGGGGTGGCGGTTGCTTTTCATCGCGAGATCGCCGCAGCAGAGGATCCCGATGCAAAGCGTAAGGAACTCGAAGGCAAGCTGCGCGAGGCACGCTCACCATTCCCCAGGGCGGAATCGTTTGCGGTCAACGAACTCATCGATCCGCGAGAGACCAGGCCCTGTCTCTGCGAGTGGATCGACTGGATACAACCGTTGCTCGAAACGCTGACCGGACCAGTGCAGTTCGACATCAGACCCTGAGATTGCGTAACACCGGGATACACCGGTGATCGTAGTCTGCGATCGCCGATAGGGTAAAATTATGGGCTTGAATTATTCTTTTTTAGCGGAGAACGGGTTCGATGAGTTATTCATTTGCTGACAGGATTGCCATCGTCACGGGTGCTGGTGGCGGTCTTGGCCGCTGTCATTCGCTCGAATTGGCAAAGCGCGGTGCCAGGGTTGTGGTAAACGACCTTGGTGGCGCAGTTGATGGCACGGGAGGATCTTCCGACGCTGCGATGGCTGTCGTAGAGGAAATCAAAGCCGCAGGTGGTGAGGCGATCGCCAATGGTGGTTCAGTATCGGACCGAGCAGGAGCGCAGAGTATGGTGGATGACGCCATGAGTGCGTGGGGTCGGGTCGACATTCTGATCAACAACGCCGGTATTCTGCGGGATAAATCCTTCGCCAAGATGGAGTTGGACGATTTCCAGATCGTGCTGGATGTACACCTGATCGGTGCGGTGAATGTCACCAAAGCGGTCTGGCCCATTATGCGCGAACAGAACTACGGACGGATCGTGATGACAACTTCGCCAACGGGACTTTATGGCAATTTTGGCCAGACAAACTATGGTGCTGCGAAGCTCGGGCAGGTTGGATTCATGCACAGTCTCAAAATTGAAGGTGCGAAAAACAACATTCACACGAACACGATTGCGCCGGTTGCCGCGACGCGAATGACCGAAGATCTTATTCCGGAAGGTGCGCAGGCAACGCTCGGGCCGGAACTCGTGACTCCGGCCGTCGTGTATCTGTGCACGGAAGATGCACCAAATGGGGTCATCCTGCAGGCGCAGGGCGGTCAGTACTCGATCGCGTGCATCGTTGAGAACGCTGGCGTTAATCTCGGTGCCGATGCGAGCGTCGAAGACATTGCTGACAACTATGAAAAGATCACTGACCTGACGGGTGCCAAACCGCGGGGCATGTTGCAATTGAATCAGATGTAGGACGAAGCATTAAGCATCATGGCCGCGGTAATCCTGACACTTGTACTTTCTTTCATTGGCGGAGGCGTGATCCTGCTCGCTGTGGGTGCGCGCCTTTCGTTACATGAGGAACGAGAACGCAATGAGCTGTTGAACCTGCTCGCCTACGTCGGCTTGTTGTTGCCAGCAGTATTTCTCTTCGTCTTTTTTTTGATAGAAATTATTTGAGGACTACCGGCAGCCTGTTGCAGGAACGCCGCCGGAATCTGGCTGCTAGTTGTAGCCTCGCACAAATGAATCTTTGCCTTTTGTCGGCGCGCTGCGGCCGCGTCGGCCACCAGATCTGAATCCGGCGAGGGAGCCGCGGTATTCTTCGTGTCGTTCACTGGCTTTTACAGCCTGGCTCTTTGCTGCCTGGGAGGGTGAGCGTTCTTTCGCCTTAAACATGACTACTTCCGTACTGCGTTCTTCAACAATTTTTGTAGCGCCGCGAAGTTTAGTGTCGCAAGTTGAAATTGCAATGACGATCTGCACGTTTTCTTGATCTTTTTGTGGAAATCCGACGAGTGGTAGCATGAAGCTGACTATTGACCCGGAGACTGTCAAAGGTTTCCTCGAGCCGAAGGAAGGTGCCCGACTCTTTGAAGTGGCCGCCGAGGCCGCTTTGCTCGGCCCGGTCCTCGAGGTAGGGTCCTACTGCGGCAAATCAACGGTCTTTCTGGGCTCTGCCTGCCGCGATTGCGGGCAGGTGTTGTACGCCGTGGATCATCATCGCGGCTCCGAAGAGCATCAGGCTGGAGAGGAATATCACGATCCGGAGTTGTTCGATACTACGATCGAGAAGCTTGATTCGTTCGGGGAATTTCGCCGCACTCTGGGTCGAGCAGGTCTGGCAGATACGGTGGTGCCCCTGGTTGCGCGTTCTGCCGTGGCGGGCAGGAACTGGCAGACGCCACTGTCTTGTGTATTCATCGACGGGGGGCACAGCGAGGAAGCAGCCCTTGTGGACTATCAAACCTGGGTGCCACATGTGATGAAAGGTGGTTACTTATTGATTCACGATATATTTCCCGATCCCGCCGACGGCGGTCAGGCTCCCTACAAAATCTACCAGCTCGCAGAGAACTCAGGTCTATTCGAAGCCCTACCTTCGACTCAGACGCTCGGCGTACTGCGGCGCGTTGACTGACTGATCAGTCAGGAAGAAGTCCGCGGCGGCCGTATGGCCGGTCAGCGCATCCAATGCCAGCAGGACTGCACCGGCAGTCCACGTAGGTCGTTCATCTGGCCACATCACCTCATCTTTGAAGGCGTAACCCGTCCACCAGGAACCGTCTTCAGCCTGATATCGAGACAGGCATCCGAACATCTTTTCAGCCTTACTTCGTTCTCCTGCTGCCAGACAGGCGAGCGTCAGCTCGCAGGATTCCGCGATGGTGACCCACGGTTGGTCTGACACGCAGCGACACCCCAGATCGGCTTCGACAAACTGATCCCAGCGTTCGTTCAGACGCGCGCGGGCTTCATCTGCGCGTATGACACCGCAGAGGATCGGGTAGAACCAGTCCATCGAATAGCGTTCTTTGCTTTCCCAGGTCCGGTCGAAGCGCTCTGGTCGTGTTGTGATTGCAATTGCGAGCGCCTCACGCCGTGCCTGCCAGTCGGTGGTCGAGATCCCGAGTTCATCGCCTGCGGCAATCGCACACTCCAAACTCTTGTAGATGGAGCTGCAGCCCGTCAGCAGCGCATCTTTGTTGATACCGGTGCGGGTATCCCAGGCCCAGAATATCTCGCCGGTCGGTGCTTGCAGGCTCAGCACGAATTCGATCGCGGCCGCTACCGTGGGCCACATCCGCTCGAGGAAAGTTCGATTTCCGGTGATCGTGTAGTGATGCCAGACACCGGTTGCGATATACGCAACGAAGTTCGTTTCCGCACGGGTTCCGTCAATGACCGCATCATCCTTGTAGGCCGCCAGCCAGTGGCCTTGCGGTAACTGCCGGGCTGCAAGCCACAGGTACGCTGCCTGCGCCTGTTCGTGATGGCCACCCACGGAGAGTCCCATCGCGGCTTCGACGTGATCCCAGGGATCCAGTGAGCCGTCGACAAACCACGGTATTGCACCGCTGGGTTGCTGAATTTTGGCGATGTACTCGGCGGTGTGAGTGATGACTTCTGAATGCATTACGAGTTGTCCCTGACAAAGTACATGACCACGCTTTTACCCCACAGCGGATTGCAGATGCGCTCGAGCCAGCGTGTGATAGCC
>CBDUDJ010000267.1:0-4430 GCA_965365885.1 uncultured Gammaproteobacteria bacterium | reverse complement strand
TGGGACAAGACCTTCGCCGTCTGCTGGAACGGCGTGTACTTCTGCTCGCGCGCGTTCATGCCATTGTTAGTCGCAAGCGACGACGGTTATCTGGTAAATACCAGTAGCGTCAACGGCTTCTGGGCAACTATCGGACCGGGTGTTCCGCACACCGCATACAGTGCTGCGAAATTTGCAGTCAAAGGATTTTCCGAAGCGATGATCAATGACCTGCGGCTCAGCGCGCCGCACGTCAAAGTCGCGGTGGTAATGCCGGGCCATATCGGTACTTCCATTGCGCTGAATACTTCGAAGGTGCTCGGCAAGTCAACTGCACTGGAGATGTCCGCTGAAGAGGTCGATGTCGTTCGTCAGCGCATGACCTCTCTTGGTTTGCCGGTCGACAACCTGCCCGATGACGATATCCGCCAGGCAATGCATCAGCGTGGATTGGACTTTCGTGACAAGGCGCCGTGCACGGCTGCCCGGGCAGCGGAAATCATTCTCGATGGCGTGAAGAAAGATCGTTGGCGGATACTCGTGGGCGAGGATGCTCATGCAATCGATACGATGGTCAGAGCGGACCCCGAATCTGCATACGATGCTGGTTTCATGGATCGCATCTACGATGCGGGTCATTTTGGTGGCTTGACCAACGCCGTGGGTGCACAGAAGAAAAACTAGTGTGTCGTTTTGCACAATCCAGCCGCGTGTTTTTCAACAGACTGCTAGACTGTCGCCTCGCTGTTGTTCGGAGATCGTGAAAATTGTCACGGGATTTTGTTGAATCGATCGCAACTGGTGGTTTTGCCGGTGTGCTGGGTACTCGTCTGGTTTCGCGTGAAACCGACAAGGTCGTCGTCAAATTGCCTTACCAGGAAATTTTCGGCACCGGGCGGATACATGGTGGGGTAATCAGTGCGCTGATCGATATTGCGGCAACCGCGGCTTTCTGGTCTCACCCGGATGTGAACGAAAACACCCGGGGTGCGACCGTCGAATTTACGGTGCACTTTCTGCGCCTGACCGTTGGGCTTGATCTCTACGCCGAAGCGCAGGTGAGGCGCCGGGGCGGCACGCTGTCCACCGGCGACGTCAGCATCTGCACGCAATCCGGTGAGGAGACCGCAGTGGCCAGAGTCACCTACAAAATGCAGACAGGCTGACTCTTAAACAGCTTGTTGAAAATTACGCTGCTAGCCCGCTGCGTGGTTGCGAATGATCTGCCCACCGCTGACGCCAGTAAGCTCGTCGTCTCGCAGAATGACCTGGCCGTTGCAGATAGTTGCTTTGTAGCCTGTTGCTCGCTGAATGAAGCGTTGTGCACCGCCGGGAAAATCATTGACCATCTCGGGCATGCGCTCGTGAACGCTGGATGCATCGATTATGTTCACGTCGGCTTTCATGCCGCTGGCGAGAATTCCCCGGTCGCGTAATCCCATGATGCGTGCAGGTGCCGACGTCAGACGCCGGATGGCCTCCGCTGTCGTGTAGAGCCCGGCATCGCGTACCCAGTGAGACAATACGAACGTTGCCCAGCCGGAATCCATGATCTGTCCCACGTGAGCTCCCGCATCCCCCAGACCCGGGAGGCAGTAGTCGCTGGAGATGACTTCCGACAAGGCGTCGATATTCTTGTTAAAAAGACGCACCACGAACAGAGCCCGGCCGTCAGTTTCTTTCGCGATTCGCAGGTAGGCTTCGGCAGGGTGTTCGCCGCGGGTGTTGGCAATTGCCTGCAGACTCTCTGACGCGGGGGCCACGTAGTTAGGTGTATCACCCGCGCCGAGAAAGAAGATCTGATCGGTTTCCAGGCGTGTTGGCTTTGCCTTCGCATCCGCCACCAGCCTTGCGAACGTTTGCGGATTGTTGATCGCGGCAACCCGGCCTTCGAGATCCAGTTCTTTTAGCTCCTGCCAGGCACCATTGCCCCAGGCAAGCATGCACTGCATGCCCGTGATGAAGCCTGAACCGCGGGGAATGGAGACAGCGTTGATGTCCAGTCCGTCGCTGCGCAGCGCACCGATTCGTTCAGCCATCTTGTTGCCCCAGCCGGATGTCGAGCCGGCACCCGTGCTGAAGAGGATTCGAACACCCTCCGCGCGGGCCTGGGCTTCCAGGAGTGACATCTCGCCTTCGAAGTCGCCACCGAAGTTCAAGACGTTCTGCATCAGACCACCGTGCGCGCCAACCGCTTCTGCGATCTGCACCAGCTCGTCATGCTCGGCGTGGGTGCCGGGCACATTGCGGCCATCGGGGATGTAGTGTCCGAGGAAGCGTGACGTAGAAAAGCCCAGCGCACCGGCTTTGACGGCATCACCGACAATCTGTGCCATCTGACTTTTGTCTTCGGCGCTGGCTGCCTCATCTATGGATCGTTCACCCATCACGTAGTAGCGCACCGCACAGTGCCCGACGAGCCCCCCAACATTGATGGCTGGGTGAAGTTGCTCCAGTGCATCGAGGTAGCCACTGTAGTGTTCCCAGTCCCAGGACAAGCCATTGAGAATCGCATCGCGTGGGATGTCTTCGACAGTTTCCATCATGCTGGCGAGGAATTCCCGATCAGCAGGTTTGCAGGGAGCGAACGTTACTCCGCAGTTGCCAAGCAGCGCAGTCGTCACGCCATGCCAGCTCACCGGCGTCAGAGAGGGATCCCAACCGATCTGCGCGTCGAGATGGGTGTGGATGTCGACAAATCCCGGTGTTACCAGATATCCGGTCGCATCGATCTCCTCGGTGCCTGAGTCCGGCACGCGGCCGACCGCCGTGATCTGATCACCTGAAATCGCGATATCCGCCTGCACAGGCTCACTACCGCTGCCATCAACCACCTCACCACCGCGAATCACCAGATCATGCGCCATCACGCTTTCCTCAAATTCAGTTTTGTAGGTCCAACCGGTAATGCTAAGAAACCGTGGTGGTGGTTGCAAGGTGCGCCTGCCAACGTTCTCTGTTTGAACCTGCTCCCGAGTGTCCGTAGAGTACTGGCTGATTAAAGTATTGGAGGGGTTCTGGCAACTGCAACACCGCTAGCGCTACTGCTGCTGGGGCTTGGCATCATTGTCTGGGGCACGAAGGTTGCCCTCGATAATGCAGTGATCGTCGCCCGTCACTACCATGTCTCGGATTTTTTTATCGGCGTCACTGTTCTCGCCATCGGCAGCGATCTGCCTGAAATCCTGGTTTCAGTGAACGCAGCCCTGCGTCAGCTCGAAGGCGAGCCCACCGCGAACCTGATAGTCGGCAATGCGCTGGGTAGTTGCTTTGGTCAATTCGGTCTTGTGATGGGTCTTGCAGGACTCTTCGGGCGATTGACCTTGCCAGCGCGTCAGGTAATCCGCCACGGCGGCATTCTACTCGGCGCGATGGTGTTACTTACCTTTGTCGGCTTTGATGGGCTGGTGACGCGTTGGGAGGGTGCCTTCCTCGTCGTTGCGTTCATCTCATACCTCGTCATGCTCATCCGCGAAGAAGGGGTGTTCGAAAACCTCGGCAAGGCTCCGGCAGAACGGATGATCAAATTCTGGATGCTCCTGTTGTTCGGCCTTGTGCTCGTAGTGCTCAGCTCGGAACTCATCGTCCGTATGGCTTTGACGCTTGCGCGCAATTGGGGCGTGGATCAGTCCTACATTGGTATCGTTATAATAGGCGTGGGCACCAGCCTGCCTGAATTAATTATCTCTATCGGTGCCCTCGTGCGTTCTCGCGTGACATTGTCAGTAGGCAATCTGGTAGGCAGTAACATTCTCGACGTGCTAGTGCCGATTGGCATTGCAGGTCTCATCGTGCCGATCGAGTTCGCATCATCTTTGCTCAGACTGGATTTGCCGATACTGTTTGCGCTGAGTCTGCTGGTCATCGTTTTTCTGCGCATGCCCGCAGGCGTGCGCAGACCACAGGCAATCGTGCTGTTGTTGAGTTATTCAGCGTACCTTGTGACGAAAACCGCGCTGATCTGAGCTGGAAATCAGCCTGCCGATTTGACCGATTGTTCGGGTGTCGTGGAAGCGATCTCCCGGGTCCAGTGAGAAACACAGGGAATTCGATTGCGATCGCAACGGCTGGCGTAACGCTGAGCGATCTCGGTGACCTCCTGCAACAGGCCCTGGCGCAGGGTGGTGGGCTGCAGACCCAGTCCCACAAGTCCTTCATTGCTGGCAGCGAGGTTGTTTTCAGCCGCTTCCTTGCGCGGATTGGTGACGTGTTCGATCGCCACACCAGTCAACTCGGAGATCATGTTTGCAAGATCAATCAGCCGGTGAGTCTCGGTGAGTTGATTGAGGATGCGGACTCTTTCGCCTTTCTCTGGCGGACTGCTGATCGCAAGTTCAATGCACCGCACGGTATCCTGGATGTGGATGAACGCCCGGGTTTGCTTGCCGGATCCATGGACGGTCAGTGGATATTCGATAGCTGACTGCATTAAGAATCTGTTCAAGACTGTC
>CBDUDJ010000266.1:0-4431 GCA_965365885.1 uncultured Gammaproteobacteria bacterium | reverse complement strand
ACTTCAGCCGCTGCTGAGGGCCATTCACCGGCCTGCAAAAGCGCGCAAGTTTATGCCAATGCGGTCAGATGCTCCACCATCAGTTGCAACGTGTAGGCATCCCGATAGTCGTTTTCCTGCAGCTTGTAGACCGCAGCGACACGTTTGATGTCGCCAAGGGCCGGTTGCCGGAATGCAATCGCATCGAAGAGACGGTCGTCTTTCTTCAGCACGAGCTTTAGATGCCGCTCGCCTACCACCCGCTGATTGACGAGTTCGAACTCATCATGGAACGAAGGCTCCGGGAACAGCTGTCCCCAGGGCCCTGCCGCTGCCAGGCGCTGTGCGACTGCGAGGGTGCGCTCTTCAGCAACCAATGAACCGTCGGTCAGCACGACCGGTGACAACGCATCTTCCGGCAGTACCTCTTCTACGGCTGTGTTGAACGCCCGCGTGAATCTCTCAAAGTGTATACGTTTTATGCTCATACCCGCTGCCATCGCGTGGCCGCCAAATTTGACGAGCATTCCGGGATAGCGCGCAGCGATCGCATCGAGCACATCGCGAATGTGTAACTGCGGTATAGAGCGCGCCGAGCCTTTCAGTTCATCCGGAGCAACATCGCCTGCATCGGCGAACGCTATGACCGGTCGATGTAATTTTTCCCGCAGCCTGCCAGCAACGATGCCAACTATGCCCTGGTGCCAGCTGGGATCGTAAACACACACGCCATATTTATCAGCATCCTGGCCGTCCCTGCCGGCCACGAGCAACTCTGCATCACTGACCATCTCCTGTTCGAGCACACGCCGCATCTGGTTGAGTTCATCAAGCGCTGTGGCGATCTCTCTGGCTGTGGCCGCGTCATCGGCGAGCAGACAGCGGATGCCGATCGTCATGTCATCGAGTCGGCCGGCCGCATTGAGTCGTGGACCAATGGCAAATCCGAGATCCTGCGCGTTGATCCTGGTTAAATTGCGACCCGCGATCTCACACAGTGCTTTGAATCCCGGCCGGCACCGTCCCGCACGGATTCTCTGCAAACCCTGATGCACCAGAATGCGATTGTTGTGATCCAGTGGGACGACGTCGGCAACCGTACCAAGCGCCACCAGGTCCAACCAGTCGGCAAGATTCACCGGCGGTCGCGAATCCAACCAGCCACGCTGCCGAAGCTCAGCACGCGTCCCGCTCATAACGTAATAGATCACGCCGACGCCAGCCATGGCTTTGCTTGGGAATTGACTCCCTTTGAGGTTCGGATTGACGATTGCCAAAGCATCCGGCAACTCGTCCCCAGGCAGATGGTGATCCGTGATGATGACGTCCACCCCATGCTCATTGGCAAGTGCCACGCCTGCTGTGCTGGAGACTCCATTGTCGACCGTGACAATGACTCCGGGAGCCTGAGTTAACGCAAGCTCGACAATTTCCGGTGAGAGACCATAACCGAACTCAAACCGGTTCGGCACGAGGAAGGAAACATTCTCAGCGCCGAGCGCTCGCAGGACCGACATTGCCAACGCAACCGAAGTCGCGCCATCTGCATCGAAATCACCGACGATGAGGATCCGTTCGCCTGCGATGACGGCATCTGCCAGGCGACGCGCGGCGTTGCTGCAGTCGGGCAACGTGGCTGGCGTCGCCAGCGCATCGAGCGACAGTCGCAGATCGTCTGTATGTGTGACACCTCGGCTGGCATAGATCCGCTGCAGCAAAGGCGAGACATCGCTGGTATCACCCAGCAGGCCTGCCACCGGCACCGGCCGTGTGTGAACGCCTATGTCAGGCATCGATCCTTCAGGCATCGAGAAAGTGCTCGACCCGCAGCCGGGTGATTTCTCCAACGACTTCGGGAAGCTGCTGGACGGCTTCGAGCGCCTGATTCATTACCCCTTCGCGAACTCGTTGGGTGAGTATGATTATGGGCACCCAGGCATTCTGACTTTCGGTATGAATCGCCTGCTCTTTCTGAATGGCAGCTTCTATGCTGATTTTCCGTTCACTGAGAATCGTGGCAACCCTGGCGAACACGCCTGGTTTATCCAACGAAGGAATCTTGAGAAAGAATCCGCACTCAACATCCTCGATCGCGAGGACGCGTGTTTCGGTGTCTGCCGTGACAACCGGAGGCGCTGACAGGCCACGTGCAATATCGATGAGGTCGGCAACGACAGCCGAAGCTGTCGGCTGTGAACCCGCGCCGGCACCATAGTAGAGCGTATCCCCGGCGGCATTGCCGTTGATGAGTACCGCGTTCATCACGCCGTTGACGCTGGCGAGCAGCTGGTGCTGGGGAACCAGTGTCGGATGTACGCGCAACTCCACCCCCGCATCGCTGTTTCGGCCAATACCGAGATGCTTAACCTGATAACCGAGCTGCCGGGCATATTCGATGTCCTCGACGCTTACTGTGTTGATACCCTCGGTATAGACATCAGCAAACCGAAATCCGATGCCGAACGCCAGGGCCGCCATAATGGTCAGTTTGTGCGCAGCATCGATGCCCTCGACATCGAACGTCGGATCTGCCTCGGCGTAGCCCAGACGCTGCGCATCTGCGAGCGCTGCATCGAACGCCTGACCAGATTCAGCCATCGCTGTGAGGATGTAGTTGGAGGTCCCATTGATGATACCGGCCAGCCAGCGGATTTCATTGCCAGCAAGCGCCCGCGTCAAAGCAGCGATAATTGGGACGCCTCCCGCCACAGCGGCCTCGAAACCGAAGGCGACATGACTGGCGCTCGCCAGAGCCAGTAGCTCGTCGCCATGAGCTGCGATGATCGCTTTATTTGCGGTGACGACCGGTTTGCCCAGTTTCAGCGAATTGCGCACGAGATTCAGCGCTGCCTCTTCGCCGCCAATCATCTCGACCACTACGTCGACGTCAGTCGCATCGACAACATCATTCAGCTCAGTCGAGAATTGCGCACCCAGTAGATCCACCTCGGGCTTCGCCGAGCGACTGGCCACTCGGCTTACCTGGATTTCACGACCTGCCTGTAGGCAGATGCGCTGCTGATTTTCTTTGAGTACGGCAAGCACGCCCTGGGCAACGGTGCCCAAACCACACAATCCTATTCTGAGAGGTTGCAAAACTCACGCCTCCACACGACATCATCGAGGAGGCGCAATTTTAGGGGGAGCGGGTGCTAGATGCCTACCGTTTTCGCCAACTGCTCTGCGGGCATGAACCCGGGCAGCAGGCGACCGTCTTCGGTCACGATGGCGGGCGTCCCGGTGACGCCGACCTGACGACCGAGTTCATAATGTTGCGAAACCGGGTTGTCACAGCTTTTCGTGGGTATGCTGTCGCCGGACTTCAGAAGGGTAATCGCGGCATTTCGATCATCCGCGCACCAGGCCGAAACGATTCGGTGGTAGGACTCTGAGCCTATGCCCGCCCGCGGATAGGCGAGATACCGCACTTCCACGCCAAGCGCGTTAAGCTCCGGAACCTCTTTGTGGAGCTTGCGGCAAAAGCCGCAATCTACATCCGTGAAGATGCTGACTACCGCCTTGGTCGTCCCGGCGGGAGAAAATATAACCATGTCTTCTTCGGGCACAGCAGCAAGCAGATCGATGCGCTTGACTGAGCGATTGAGCTCCGCCAGATTGATCAGATCCGTATCGCCAAGCTCGTAAAGATCACCGGTAAAGAGGTAGCGGCCATCTGCCGTGCCATAGAAAACCGTTCCGCCTTCGATCTCCAGCGCGTAGATCCCGGGCAACGGTGATTCGCTCACGCCCTCGATCGGAATGCTGGGGCGCAGTGCTTTGAGTTTATCGACCAGCACCTGGCCGGAGGGAGTTTCCGCAGCGTATGCGGCGCTTGCATCAATCGCCAGCTCACCAACGAACCACAGGCCACCGGCCAGCACGGTTGCGGCCAGATAGAATGCTGCCCTGTTGCGGATTATTGTCATCGAGTTAACACCTTGTTGCGTTTGTAGTTTGAATTCGCCTGCCAAATCCGACTCTTTCGACCACCGATGCGCCAGATGATTCAGATGAGCGGCCACGCTGCTCAACCTCTGGGATGATGCGTCGCGTGCAGTTCTTTAAGCCTCGCCTGCGCTATATGAGTATAGATCTGCGTCGTAGACAAGTCTGCGTGTCCCAACATCATCTGCACAGCTCGTAAATCTGCGCCATGGTTCAACAAATGGGTCGCAAATGCATGGCGTAGCGTGTGCGGGGAAATCGTACGATCAATCCCGGCTAAAATGGCATAACGCTTGACAGCATGCCAGAAGGTCTGGCGCGTCATCGTCTGCGCCCGCCGACTGGGGAACAGGGCCGCGCAATCCCGGCCTTTGAGCAACTCTTCACGCCCCTCGGCAAGGAACCGGGAAATCCAGCGCATGGCTTCCTGACCGACCGGCACCAGCCGCTCTTTATCGCCCTTGCCGACGATTCTCACCACCCCCTGCCGATCGGTTACGGCCAAAC
>CBDUDJ010000265.1:0-4433 GCA_965365885.1 uncultured Gammaproteobacteria bacterium | reverse complement strand
GGCCGAACCGCGCGATCGCCAGGTCTCGGACCGCTTCCGCCAGCTCAGTGCCCGGGCGAATGCGCGCAAAGGGCCCAAGCCGGCAACCTGCTGCCACCATTGCACCCTCGATTACAGTGTGAGCCTCTACTGTGACGCCATCACCGAGTTCGGTATCTTTAACGACCACGCCGGGACCGATGGAAACCTGCCTGCCAAGCCGGACCTGACCTTCGAGTATGACATTGATGTCGATGAAACAGTCTTCACCCGCGCTGATTGCACCGCGAATGTCCAGCCGTGCCGGATCGGCAAGGGTGACGCCAGCATGCATGAGGCGTTCGGCCTCACCTGCCTGGTAGTGGCGCTCGAGTTGGGCCAGTTGCAGCCGGTCGTTGACTCCGGCGACTTCCTCAGGCGATTGCGCGTTGAGGCCTTCGACGGCGACGTTACTGGCAACCGCGAGGGCGATCAGATCAGTCAGGTAGTACTCGCCCTGAGCGTTATCCGCCTGCAGGTCGCCAAGCAACGTCTTCATCTGTGCTGCATTCAGCGCAAGGATGCCGGAATTTATCTCATTGATCTGGCGCTGGTCGGCATCGGCATCGGCGTACTCAACGATTGCGCGAATCTGACCATCAGCGTCGCGGATGATGCGCCCGAGCTCGGCAGGCTCGGCAAACTCAGCAGTGATGAGCCCGAGATGGCCATGCTCGGCAACAGCCACACAGCCTGCCAGAGTCTCGCCAGTCACCAGCGGCACATCGCCGTACACGACGAGCACGGTCGCATCGTCGCCTATGCCAGGCAATGCCTGTTGCACGGCATGACCGGTACCGCGTTGTTCGCTCTGCTCCACCCAGCACAAGTTCGCCTGGGGCATTGCAGCGGTGATAGCAGCCCGGACTTCGGCAGCCTGGTGGCCGACGACAACATGGGTCTGGCGGGGTTCGAGAGCGGCTACTGTGGTCAGCACATGCTCGAGCAGGGACCGTCCAGCCAGCCTGTGCAGCACTTTGGGATACGCCGAGCGCATCCGCGTGCCCTGGCCCGCGGCAAGGACGACGACCTCGAGTGGAACGTCTATTTGTTTGTCGAATTCGGCCATAGTTGCTTTGTTAACCTGAGCCGGCAGTCCCTGCCGGACGAGGCGCAATTATAGATCCGCGGA
Organism: uncultured Gammaproteobacteria bacterium; assembly: GCA_965365885.1. Classification (GTDB taxonomy): domain Bacteria; phylum Pseudomonadota; class Gammaproteobacteria; order Pseudomonadales; family Azotimanducaceae; genus SZUA-309. Next base: position 3,283 of record CBDUDJ010000265.1, on the reverse strand, counting down.
CAAAAAAAGGGGGCGATGCGCATCACCGCCTTTGTAAGCAGTTAAACAGGCCGCGACAGCTGCGGCCACTCCCCTAAGAAGACCAGCGGGCGCGGCAGGCTGGCTCGTTCGCAACTTAAGATCAGCGACCGCGGCGCTTCTTGAGTTCTGCAAGGGTTCGCTGTTGCGCCATGGCCTCAGCAAGCTGAGCCGCCACCACCGAAAATTCGACGCCCGCCGTTTGCTCCTGCAACAGACGTTCCGCAGCCTGCTGAGCTTCCACCGCAGCTGCTTCGTCGAGGTCTTCGGCGCGTTCCGCGGTGTCCGCAAGGATCGTCACAACACCCGGCTGTACTTCCAGGAAGCCGCCTGAGGCAAAGAAAACCTGCTCTTGGCCATCATCGAGCTGCAGGCGCACGGGTCCCGGCCGAATACCGGTCAGCAGTGGCGCATGTCCCGGCATGATGCCGAGCTCGCCAACGGAGCCGGTCACGCTGATCATCGTGACACGCCCGGAGAATATCTCTTTCTCGGCACTCACGATGTCGCAATGTATGGTCATCGCCATTGTCCTTCCTTACGCTGTTGCCCGTTCACCCGTCAGCCTGTGATCGTCTTCGCTTTCTCGACGGCATCTTCGATGGTTCCCACCATGTAGAAAGCATCTTCAGGTAGATGGTCGTACTCACCGTCGAGAATCGCCTTGAAGCTGCGCACCGTGTCATCCCTGGAAACATAGTCGCCCGGGTTGCCTGTGAAGACTTCCGCGACGAAGAACGATTGTGAGAAGAATTTCTGAATCTTGCGCGCCCGATAAACGAGTTGCTTGTCCTCTTCGGACAGCTCGTCCATTCCGAGAATCGCGATAATGTCCCGCAGCTCCGCATAGCGTTGTAACACCTGCTGCACATTCTGCGCAGTGTCATAGTGTTCCTGACCGACGACCAGCGGGTCGAGCTGGCGGCTGGTCGAATCCAGCGGATCGACTGCAGGGTAGATACCAAGGTCCGTGATCGCGCGGGATAGCGTTACGGTGGAGTCGAGGTGCGCGAACGTGGTCGCCGGTGACGGATCCGTCAGGTCGTCAGCTGGCACATAAACTGCCTGCACAGACGTGATAGAGCCTGCCTGCGTGGTTGTGATTCGCTCCTGCAGCTGACCCATCTCCTCGGCGAGGTTCGGCTGATAGCCTACCGCTGACGGCATCCGGCCGAGCAATGCGGAGACCTCGGTGCCAGCCAGCGTGTAGCGGTAAATATTGTCGATAAACAACAGCACATCCCGGCCGTCATCGCGAAACTTCTCCGCCAGCGTCAGGCCCGTCAGACCCACGCGCAATCGGTTGCCGGGCGGTTCGTTCATCTGGCCGAAGACCAGCGAAATCTTGTCGAGCACGCCGGATTCTTCCATCTCGTAATAGAAGTCGTTGCCTTCCCGGGTTCTTTCCCCAACGCCGGCAAACACCGACAGACCCGAGTGCTCGGTTGCGATGTTACGAATCAATTCGAGCATCGTGACGGTCTTGCCGACACCGGCGCCACCGAAGAGGCCCACTTTGCCGCCTTTCGCGAACGGACAAATGAGATCAATCACCTTGATGCCGGTTTCGAGTAACTCATTGCCGCCTTTCTGATCTTCGTAGGTCGGCGCTTTGCGATGAATCGGCATGCTGACCTGTGCATTCACCGGTCCCTTCTCATCAATTGGCTCCCCGAGGACGTTCAAGATTCGACCCAGCGTCTCTTCGCCCACCGGAATCGTGATCGGATGTTCGGTGTTCGTTACTTCCAGGCCGCGCGACAGGCCATCCGAAGACCCCATCGCAATCGTCCGCACGACGCCATCACCGAGCTGTTGCTGTACTTCCAGCGTCAGCCCCGTAGTGGTGACATTGAGCGCGTCATAGACTTTGGGTACATTTTCCCGGGCAAACTCCACGTCGATGACCGCGCCGATGATTTGTACGATTTGACCGCTGCTCATTGCTCTTTACCTTTTTCCATTCGTTGGCTTGTTACCAACTCGTTCAGTTCAATAAATATTCTTGGCTCTTAAACCAGCCGCAGGCGCTACCAGCCGCAGGCGCTTAACCAACCCCGCCGCAGGCGCTTAACCAACCCCGCCGCAGGCGCTTAACCAACCCCGCCGCGACTTATAACCCGCCGCGGGCGCTACACCGCCGAGGCGCCACCCACAATCTCGGCGATTTCCTGCGTGATCGCTGCCTGGCGTGCGTTGTTGTAGATGAGCGTGAGCTCATCGATCAGCTTTTCCGCATTTTCGGTCGCATTTTTCATCGCGATCATCTTGGCGGCCTGCTCACAGGCGGTGTTTTCCACGACAGCCTGATAAACCTGTGATTCGAGGAAGCGGGTCACCAGACCATCGATCAGCTGCCGTGCATCAGGCTCATAGATGTAGTCCCAACGGTGTTTGTATTCCTCGTTCATTTCGGGATTGAGCGGCAGCAGCTGACGGATCACCGGCTCCTGCGTCATCGTATTGACGAAATCGTTGCTGATGATAAAGAGCCTGTCGATCTTCTCTTCTTCATACGCATCCAGCATCACTCGGATGCCACCGATCAGATCGCTCAGCTTCGGCTTTTCACCAACGTTATTGATCGTTGCAATGATGTTGCCGCCGGTCGAACGGAAAAAAGCTTCCGCCTTGTTGCCAAGCAGACCCAGGTCGACCTCGACACCCTTGCCAAGCCACTCGGCGATATCTCTTAGAAGCACCCGAAACAGATTAACGTTCAACCCTCCGCAGAGACCCTTGTCACTGGACACCACCAGGTAGCCGATTCGGGAAATTTCACGATCCTTCAGGTAGGTGTGCCGGTACTCAGGGTTGGAGTTGGCCAGATGCCCGATTATCTGACGGATCTTCTCCGCGTACGGCCGGCCTTCCCGCATCCTTTCTTGTGTGCGGCGCATTTTGCTGGCAGCCACCATCTGCATGGCGCTCGTGATCTTCTGCGTGTTTTCAACACTGCCAATCTTGTTTTTTATCTCTTTACCGACGGCCATCTTTTACCCTGTGTCCTGTTCTCACCCGGTCCAATCAGTATGTCTGAGTGGCTTTAAATGCCTCGATCGCCGAGCGCATCTCCGCGACAATCTCATCGTTGTAAGCGCCGGTTTCGTTAATGTTGTTCATGAACTCCGCTTTTTCGGAATTCATGTAGGAGATGAGCGCGCTTTCGAAATCGAGCACTTTGTTCACTTCGACATCCGCCAGGTATCCCTCGCTCACGGCAAACAGGCTCACGCCCTGCTCCGCGACAGTCATCGGCGCATAC
>CBDUDJ010000264.1:0-4446 GCA_965365885.1 uncultured Gammaproteobacteria bacterium | reverse complement strand
GGGCCTTGCACAGCGCATCCTCAATGGCGAAGTGCCCGAAGGGTTGAAAAATAAACGGATTCTCAGCCTCGATATGGGTGCACTGATTGCCGGAGCCAAATTTCGTGGCGAGTTTGAGGAACGACTGAAGGCCGTTCTGAACGAACTCGGTAAGCAGGAAGGCAATGTCATCCTGTTCATAGACGAACTACACACTATGGTCGGCGCCGGAAAAGCAGAAGGTTCGATGGACGCGGGAAACATGCTCAAACCTGCACTCGCGAGAGGCGAACTGCACTGTGTCGGAGCCACCACTCTCGATGAATATCGCCAATACATCGAAAAAGATGCGGCGCTGGAACGACGATTTCAAAAAATCCAGGTGGACGAGCCCACGCTGGAAGACAGCATCGCGATCCTGCGCGGTTTGAAAGAGCGCTACGAACTGCACCACGGGGTCGATATCACAGACCCTGCCATCGTTGCAGCGGCACGCTTGTCACAGAGATACATCACCGACCGTCAGTTGCCCGATAAGGCCATTGACCTCATTGATGAAGCAGCCAGCCGAATTCGCATGGAGATGGATTCCAAGCCGGAGGCCATGGACCGGCTGGAACGGCGATTGATCCAGTTCAAAATGGAAGCGGAGGCACTCAAACAGGAGTCCGACGATGCCAGCAAGCGGCGCCTGGAGGATCTACAGGATTCTATCTCGTCGCTCGAAAAGGAGTATGCGGATCTCGAGGACATCTGGCAGGCCGAGAAAGCAAGTTTGCGCGGCGCGCAGGATCTCAAAGAAGAACTGGACTCGGTGCGCAGTGAGTTCGAAGTTGCTCGCAGGGCTAGCGATCTCGGACGGATGTCTGAACTGCAGTATGGCCGTATACCCGAACTGGAGAAACAGTTAGCAGCGGAAACCGATTGTGAGGAGGCTCCTCGCACCCTGTTGCGCAACAGGGTCACGGAGGAGGAGATCGCTGAAGTCGTCTCCAAGTGGACGGGCATTCCCCTCAGCAAACTACTGGAAGGCGAACGTGAAAAGCTGTTGCGACTTGAGCAGGAGTTGCATAAACGCGTGGTGGGCCAGGATGAAGCGGTAACGAGCGTTGCCGATGCCGTGCGTCGTTCCCGCGCTGGTTTGTCCGACCCGAAACGGCCAAACGGATCTTTCATGTTCCTCGGGCCCACAGGCGTTGGCAAAACCGAACTGTGTAAATCGCTCGCCCAGGTGTTGTTCGACAGTGAAGATGCTCTTTTGCGGTTAGACATGTCGGAGTTCATGGAAAAACATTCCGTGGCGCGGTTGATCGGCGCGCCACCCGGTTATGTTGGCTACGAAGAAGGTGGATATCTCACTGAAAAAGTTCGCCGCAAACCTTATTCACTCATCCTGCTGGATGAAATCGAAAAAGCCCATTCCGATGTGTTCAATATCCTGTTGCAGGTACTCGATGATGGGCGGTTGACGGACGGCCATGGCCGGACGGTTGATTTTCGTAACTGCGTGCTTGTGATGACTTCGAATCTTGGGTCGGAGGCGATTCAGTCACTCACCGAAGAAGAGGATCAGCCTCGAATCAAGAGCACTGTAATGGCAATTGTTGAGCAGCATTTTCGGCCGGAATTTCTCAACCGCGTGGACGATATTGTCGTCTTCCATCCGCTCTCCCGGGAGCATGTCGCGAAGATCGCAACTATACAGTTCGAAATATTGCGCGCCCGCCTGAGCGAGCAGGATCTGACGGTCGAACTCGCCGATGATGCGATCGAAGCACTTGTGAGCGAAGGCTACGATCCGGTTTATGGAGCACGACCTTTGAAGCGGGTGATTCAGAAGCGGATCGAAAACCCGCTGGCGCAGAAGATCCTCGGGGGAGAATTCCTGCCGGGTACGAAGGTTACGATCAGTCTGAAAAACGGTGAGTACGCGTTCGCTGGATGATCATGAAACTATTGTATAAATATACAGTAGTCGCTAGAATGCGGGCATGATGAACGTTCGTGACGCTAACCATCAAAACAGACATCACACACTGCCGCTTTTCGCAGATATCACCGAGTTCCCGGAAGCCCTGCAAGCGGAAGAGTCAGACGCCGTTCAGTCAGAAGCCGTTCAGTCAGAGGCCGTTCAGTCAGAAGGCCTTCAGAAAAAATCCCTTCAACCAAAAAACCCTAAAAAAGACCTGAAAGCCAACCAGAGCGATCGGCTCATTCGGAAACATGATTTGCAGCGTTCAGGTGGCCGGCGCCGCAGAAGGCCGGTGAATCCGCACCTTGCGGCGGCGCGAAAACTGTCCAAGGACATCCGGCGCTTGCCGGATGGGTCCCAGGAGCAGACGCTGACGGGTCGTGCGATCTGTCAGCACCTCAGAGCGCTTCTGCGGGAGACAGAGATGCAGGGCAGGTGAGCGAAACCGAACTGCGCAGTTAGCTGTCTGGTTGCACCCCAGTTGCCGTCCATTCTGGACAGAAACCAGCTATCCACCCCGGACGATCTATGCATCCGGGGCTAAATGGTGTTCAATCTGCGAACTCTTCGCTGGCAGCATGCGAGCGATTCCCTACTATTACGTATTTCCGCCGTATAAATTGTCAGAGCAACGAATGATCAAGAAATGCCTGTTCCCGGTTGCCGGTTACGGAACCCGATTTTTGCCTGCCACCAAGGCAATGCCCAAAGAAATTCTGCCGATCGTGGACAAGCCGCTTGTTCAGTATGGGGTGGAGGAGGCCGTAGAAGCCGGTCTTACCGAGATTGGATTCGTCACGGGTCGCGGTAAGCGCGCGATCGAAGATCATTTTGACGTGAGCTATGAGCTCGAACATCAGATTGCGGGAACCGGCAAAGAAAAAGCACTGCAGGGCATTCGTGAATTGATTGACAGCTGCACGTTCTCCTACACGCGTCAGACCAATATGCATGGTCTCGGTGATGCCATTCTGAAAGGGCGGACACTCATTGGTGATGAAGCCTTCGGTGTGGTCCTGGCTGATGACCTTTGCCTTGGCAGCGATGAGGGAGGCGGAGTACTCAAGCAGATGACCGCCCTCTACCGGCAGTTTCGCTGCAGCATAGTGGCGATCGAGGAAGTGCCTGTTGATCAGACTCAGTCATACGGCGTGATCGCAGGCGAGACGATGAGTGATGGTCTCTTTCGAGTCACGGATATGGTTGAAAAACCGCAACCGAAAGATGCACCGAGTAATCTCGCAATAATAGGTAGATACATTCTCACGCCGGATATATTTGAGATTCTGGAAAATACCCCGCCAGGAAAAAACGGTGAGTTGCAGATCACCGATGCGCTGCTGCAACAAGCCAAGCAAGGTTGCGTGATCGCGTACAAGTTTGCCGGACGACGATTCGACTGTGGTTCGGTGGCAGGCTTCGTTGACGCAACCAACTTTTTTTACAACAAAAAGTACGGCTGCGAGTGACCATGCCCTATTCGCTACTGCTCGAGCAGGTTCGGAATCGACCTTTCGCCATCCAGCCACTTGCAGAGCCCGTCCCGGTCGCGGCGCTGCCTACCCCGGCTCTGCTGTTGGACGATGCTGCCTTTAGCCGAAATCTGAGCAAAATGGCGTCGTTTCTGGGAGAAAAAAACAAGGGATTTCGGCCGCACTGCAAGACTCATAAATGTCCGATCATCGCAGAAAAGCAGTTGCAGGCAGGAGCGGTTGGAGTTTGCGCAGCGAAGGTCTCGGAAGCTGCAGCACTCGTTGCGGCTGGTATATCGGGAATTCTGATCACTTCAGCGATCATGTCGCCTGCCAAAGCAAAGCTGGTAGGCGAGCTTGCGGGCGATGCTGAAATAGATATTGTCGTCGACAGTCTTGCAGGTCTGGAACTGCTGCAAGGCGCGCTGCCCGAGGATACTCACCTGGGCATTCTCATCGATGTCGACATCGCTATGGGGCGCACGGGCACCCGATCGTTGGCCACGATGCTGCGTCTCGCCGAACAGATATCGGCGGATTCAAGGTTGACCTATCGCGGCATTCAGCACTACGCAGGACATCTCATGCATGTCGAAGGCCACGCCGCGCGCCGTGACAAGTCTCTTGCGCTGTGGCAAAGCGTCAGCGGTCTGCTCGAAGAGTTGGCCACAGCTGGATTCAGCGGCGAAGTGGTCACGGGTAGTGGGACGGGAACCTATAATATCGATTGCGAGGTAGCCGAGATTACGGACCTGCAAGTGGGCAGCTACATATTCATGGATCAGGAGTACCGCCTGATCGGTGGCGAACACGGCGATCTTTTTGACGATTTTGAAGTGGCTTTGACCGTGGCCACCACGGCGATCAGCCAGCCTCTGGATGGTGCAATTACGCTGGACGGCGGTTATAAAGCATTCGCATCCGATACGGTGAACCCGGAGCCGCTGGATACTCCGGGCTCAAAGTTTCGTTTCGGCGGGGATGAGCATGGGATTCTCATCCTCGGGAAAGGCTCGCAAGAGC
>CBDUDJ010000263.1:0-4451 GCA_965365885.1 uncultured Gammaproteobacteria bacterium | reverse complement strand
GGCGGTCAGATTCCGCCTCACAGGTGCTTTTCACCGCTTCGGATACGTTCTGCACGTTGCGGGTGGACGCAAAGCGTTGCAGGGCCGACATCAGCGCGCGTGGCAACAGGAACTGCTGGGTTTCTTCGGGCAGCGCCTGGATTGCACGGGTATATTCACGAGTATCCTCGGGAAGTATGCTCATGCCCTCACTGATCCGCACGATGTCATCCGCCAGAAGGCTTCTTTCGCGAATTGCGTTGCGCCCTTTGTAGCCCATGATCGCGATTGCCCAGAACATCAGAACGAAGCAGGACTCCTGTTCGAAATCCTTTAACACGACGTAGATGCTTCTATCCGGGACAAAGTCGCCACCAATTGCTGCGCGCTCTGCCTGTGCGGTCAGGATTGCATCTGCGTTCGGCCGGATAACTGTGACGTAAACCAGATGAACCACAATGACAGCCAGGAGGAGAGAGGTTGCCTGATATATAAACTCAAAGGGTAATTGTTGTTTCATTGCTGTGTGTTTTAGCCTGTTGTCTGTATGTGTTGACCAATTTGTCAATCCGGTCCGCCAGAGAGATTAGATGTCCACGGGAAAGGAGACCGCAAAGTCTTCCGATATATCCTCGGTGGGAATGAATACGTCCACACTCGCGGGTGCTTCTGCGGTGTCCTCACCATCCGTTGCAGCCTCTTCGCTGCCTTCCGGAGGTAGCGTCGGGTCGTCACCTTGAGCCGCATAGGTTGCCGTACCCTGAGGTACGACGATCGCAAAAAAGATCACTGTGATCAGTAATCGATACTTCATATGGCCTCCGCAAATCTGGCAATTCGGAATCCGAGATCCTGCCGACCCTCCAGGCCGTAGTCCCGAAATGAAATTCGCAGGTCGGTTATCGTGCCATGCATCCAGCTCGATCCGCGAATCACTCTGTACTCGCCGGAATCCGGGCCGAGGGGATCAAGAGTTTCATCGGTGTTGGAAATATCGTAGTAGTTGTTGATCCATTCAGCCACGTTGCCGGCCATGTCGTAAATGCCTTTCTGATCGGGTCGGAAAGTGCCAACCGGCGCAGATACGATGTAGTTATCGTTGTAGCCGAAAACGATCCGGCCAACGAGATGTGCCGCGGATCGGTCTGCATAATTTCCATCGCGATCCGGTGGCGGCAGGTTGTTGCCCCACGGAAAACGTTGTTCTCCCGCGGCGGCGACCTGGTGTGCGGCCCAGGACCACTCGGCCTCCGTCGGCAGGCGGTAGCCGGTCGCTTGAGGATTAATTCCGAGCACCTTGCCGAACTCTGTCAGGTAAAAAAGCGGCAGGTTGTCTCGGCTTGATAACCAGTTGCAGTACAACGCCGCTTCTTCCCAGCTGACGCTGACAGCAGGCTGGTCATCCTTGTTCAGAGGATTGTCCTGGAATTCCCCGGAATCGTGGCCTGTTGCAAATACCTTGAACTCTGCATTGGTGACCTCCTTGGTTCCGAGGTAAAACAAGCGCTGCATATTTACGTCGTGCAAGGTTTCGTTGGCACGCCTGCCTGGTTGTCTGCGGGAAGCTCCCATGGTGAAAGCTTCCGGTTTCAGCAAAATGAGTTCCTGGCCGAGGTGGGTTTTGATGCGCGGTCTCAACGATGCGAGTCGGGCCTCTGCAACGGTCAGAAGTTTAACCTTCACTTCCTGTACCAGACCGTTGCGTGGCGTGATTGTCGCACTGTAGCCGGCGTAACCATCGAGTTTGATTTCAATTTTGTGAGCGACGGTTGGTAGTAAGATGGTCTGGTTGGCTTTGCCACGCAGTTTCCCGTCAACATAAAGTGACGCATCATCCGGTTGCGCCTGGACGACGATTTCTCCCATTAACCGCTCGAGGGAAAGACTGAGGGTGCGGTCTTCTCCGCTTACGAGACTCACACTGCGTTCCAGTGGTGCATAACCTGCCTTGAATACTTGAACGCGGTAGCGTTCACTGGATTTGACCGCAAGTTCTATCGGTGATTCACCTTGAAACTGCCCGTTCAGGGTGACACCCGCGCCGCGCGGTCGGGTGACTACATTCAGCACGCCATCAGCCTGCTGCAGCGTAATAGTCGGCAGGGTTATCTTCTCTTGTGCTGCGAGCAGAATTCTCTGGCGATGATTTTTGTGACCGCTTATGCGTAGCATGATTTCGCGCTCACCCGAGCCGATCTCCACAATGGCGGGAGTAAGCTGGCCGCTGGTCTCGTCATCTACGAAGACCTCAGCCCCTTCAGGGATCGTCGTGATCGTCACGTCCGCCCAATCCGGCAAAAGCGTGCCGGTGACCGTCTGAGCTTCATTCATACCGATGATATCGACATCGAATTCCAGTGGCTGGTAGCGCTGTGCGGTATAGATGACTTTGCGAATTCCTGCGTCAATCGCTATAGCGGGCGATGGCGTCAATCCGACCGTTGCGTTGTCGACAACGATCTGGGCCTCCGCCGGGATGCTCTCGAAAGTCACCTGGCCAGGCAACTTCAGCAGATCGAAGTCGTGTGTCTGACTGCGCTCGCCGGTGACTTCAAGTGTCTTCAGTAACGGATGGTAACCGACGGCAGAAGCGGCCACTCGATATTCGCCTTCCCGCAGCAGATGGATGCCGCCCAGTTCAAAGCTCATTCCGCCGCTGATGGTGACGGAGTCCACCACCGGTGAAAATTCCAACCGGACAGACTTAGCAGTAAACAGAAACCAGACGACGATGAGAGTTGGTATGGCAATGCAGATCGCAACGATCTGCCAGCGTGTCAGGTCAAAGCGCTTTTGCTTGGTCCGCTGCTGCGGCTGGTACCCAACCGGACGAATTATCTCATCATTTGTAGTTTCAGCAGATGTAGTTTCAGCAGAAGCAGCTGGGTCGACAGAGGAATCTGGATCGGTGGGATTATTCACGGTTCAGAGCTTCTCATTGCAGCGGATGTCCGCTGGTTGCATATTCACGGTTCAGAGCTTCTCATTGCAGCGGATGTCCACTGGTTGCATTTCGGCTCTGACGATGATGTTCGCACGAACGTCGCGACACCCATCGCGACTGCCAACTACGGTATAAGCACCCGGTCGCAGTCTAAGCTGTTTTTCCGCAAATACGCCGAGGCGACCAATTGTCGAAAGAGTCACCTGCGTCAGATTGTCGGATCGAAACGTAACATCGACAGGTGTGCTGTATGTTCTGATGAGAGAGGTCGCGGCTTCGATCTGTTCGCTGAGCTTGGCTCCGCGGGGTTCGAGCAGTTGCGCTTTGGCGAGGATGTCCCTTGCCTGATCGAAGAGTTGCGTCGAGGAGAGCTTGTCGGGAGAACTGATGATGTTGCCGAGCAACACTTCGGCCCGCCGCTGTGCGCTGGCGCGCTGCCGACCTTCCTTAGCAAATTGAAGATTGGCATCGCGCTGCAGCACCGCGTCATAGTTTTCCATTGCGCTCTGCCATTGTTCGTTGCCTTCTGCGCTTACCGCCGCCAGTCTGAGCGCTTCGAGTTCAGACAGCACGGTCTGGTCGGCTACCTGCTCGAGTCCTCCTACGGCGATAGGGTTGGCTGGACTGAGTTTCAAAGCGCGTTCGAATGCCTGTTTGGCGGCCTTAAAACGGCTGGCATTCAGAGCGCTGAATCCATCCGATAGATGCCGTGACACCTGCTGTCTGGTGGCACCTGTACGCGCATCAGCCAGAGCCTGCGACAACCCGCTCGTTTTTGGATCCATCGTCTGGACCGTTTTGTAGGTCTGCAGTGCGTCCTGCCAGTTATCGGACAGTTCCTGGTTCTTGCCTTCACGCATCAACCGGATGACATCCGGCAGAATCTCAGCTCGTGTAACACCTTGCCTGGCGCGCGTGTTTGTGGGATCGATCAGCAGCGCCTGAGAAAAATTTACCAGAGCCAGTCCCTGGTCTCTTACAAACAGTGCCTCCTCACCGGCCACGATCGTCTCTTCGAGCAGCCGTTCACCCTTTTCGATGAGAGCCGCAAGTGCCTCGCTCGCGGTGCGATAAGCGACCAGTGATTCAGCAAATTCTTCGACCAGAAACTGTTCATCGCCGCGGGTGGCGAGCAACTTCGCTGCGTCGTAGTCCTCCTGACCCCAGGCGCCGACCTGCATCTTCTCTTCGAGCGCCATTTGCAGTTCGACGAAAGCCGCAAGCTCTTCCTGGGCATTCTCACGAGCCTGTTCCCGCATCAGGGCTTCAAACGGTGGCAGTTGATCGGTAGTGGAGACGGCGGCTGGGGCCGCTGGAATCGGCGCAACCGGCGGTGCTGTTGCTTCGATCTGCGGTGGCTCAATCAATTCAGGAATGACGAGGAAAACTGCCAGGAGGCTCGCCAGCAGGATTGTGCCGATCGCAAGCCAGCGCACGGTGTTGCTGAGGGAGGGCTTTTCCGTGGGCGGCGTGGCGCTGGATGTGGCGTGACTCAGCGGCACCGACTTTGGTTGAATCGGGCTGAAAC
>CBDUDJ010000262.1:0-4474 GCA_965365885.1 uncultured Gammaproteobacteria bacterium | reverse complement strand
CTCTTTCCCTACACGACGCTCTTCCGATCTCGATGCCCAGGGCGATATCCAGACCCAGCGAACCTGTGGAGATCACGGGAACAGGGACCAGATCCCGGTCACCCAGTCGCATCATGGAGCCTTTGCCGAACTGACGCTCGATCTGAGCGAGTGCCGCGCTCAGCGCGCGGTCTTTATTCGGATCTCTGCTGGCGTTTTTCTCTGCACCTTGCTTGGTTTCTTTTCTGGTTTCTTTTCTGGTTTCTTTCCGGGTATCTGGGTTCATCGTATTATCTGACTCGCTGTTACTTGGTGGTATTTTGTTTGTTTGCGGCTCGCTCATGACTTCTCTCACTGATTGCATTGACTAGCCTAGTCTTGTTGGCCTCGTCTTAAGTCCGGTGCTTCCCGCCAGACGAACTACTGTATATATATTCAGTAGTTTTGGCAACCGCCCACCTCAGCAAATTGTCACGTCACTGCGATGTCGCACACCCCACGCGGGCACCTTCGGACATCTCGTTGCCACACCGCCTCGACACAGGCCGCGGCCTGCCTGAGGCGCTTGTAAAACGCTTGCAGGCGTTTTTTTAACAGGTCATCGGGCGTTCGTGGTTGACGCTCCAAGATGTCGATGGTTCACTCACCCGTGCTGAAGGGCCGTGACATCGCATGAATACCCGGACTCAATCCACCGATTCGTCTGCATCCGCAACCTCCGCCGGGCAGACTCCGATGATGCAGCAATATCTGCGCATCAAGGCGGGACATCCAGATGAACTCCTGTTCTATCGCATGGGTGATTTTTATGAGCTTTTCCACTCCGACGCCGGCAGAGCCGCCGAACTCCTCGACATCACCCTCACGTCTCGCGGCCAGTCCGGTGGCCAACCCATTCCCATGTGCGGCGTGCCTTATCACGCGGTGGACGGTTATCTCGCGCGCCTGGTGAATCTCGGGATAAGCGTCGCGATCTGCGAACAGATCGGCGACCCGGCGACCAGCAAAGGTCCGGTCGAGCGCCAGGTCACTCGAATCATCACGCCAGGAACGTTGACTGACGAGGCACTGCAGACGGGTTCCCGGGAGAGTCTGTTGATGGGCATCCAGCCCTGCTCCGGCCAATCTGGCTACGGCATAGCGCTGCTCAATCTGTCGAGCGCCCGCCTGCAGCTGGGAGGACTCGAATCGCTCGAAGCACTTACCAGCGAACTCGCCCGCCTGCAGCCCAGTGAGATCCTGTTACCACACGCCATAGCCGAAGTGCACGAACACACCCGCATCCTCGAGCCACTCGCGTTCGATACCACACTCGGCCTCAAGCAACTCGCCCGCCACTTCGGCACGCTTGATCTCAGTGGGTTCGGAATTGCCAGTGACTCGCCGGCAATCGGCGCAGCTGCGGCAATTCTCGAGTACGCAAAACAGACCCAGCGCCAGGATCTGGGTTACATCGATCATATCGAAGGACTCACGTCCCTGGACGTCGTTGCACTCGATGCGCATTCGCGGCGTAATCTGGAAATTGACCGTCGCCTCGACGGCAGTGAAGGCGCAACGCTTTTTAGCCTGCTCGATACCACACGCACCAGCATGGGCGGCCGCCTGCTGCGCAGCTGGCTCAATGCACCGCAGCGCAATCGTGACGCCGTCACGGAGCGGCACGACGCCGTGAGCGCGCTGAGCGCGGATGGCGAACCCATAGCGGTGCGGCAAAGCTTGCGGGAAATCGGCGATCTCGAACGCATCGTTGCCCGCCTTGCGCTCAGGAGCGCAACGCCGCGCGATCTGGCACGGCTGAAAATCGCGCTCGAAGAATTCCCCACCTTGCGCGCCGCCCTCCCCGCCGGCAGCGAACGCTTAGCGGACATTGCGCAGGCGCTGCCAGACTTCGCGCCATTGCGCGCTTTGCTGCAACGCGCACTCATTGATAACCCACCAATGACGATTCGTGATGGTGGCGTGATTGCCCCGGGCTATGACAGCGACCTCGATGAGCTACGCAACCTGACCGAGAACGCAGCGAACTGGCTTGCGGACCTCGAGATTACCGAACGTGCGCGCACCGGAATCAATACACTCAAAGTCGGCTACAACCGTGTGCACGGTTACTACATTGAAACCAGCCGGGCGGCCAGTGGCGAGATTCCGGCGGAATACGTTCGCCGGCAGACCCTGAAGAATGCCGAGCGCTACATCACCCCGGAGCTCAAGCGGTTCGAAGAGAAGGCATTGACCGCCCAGGCTCGCGCTTTGAAACTGGAAAAGTCACTCTTTGCTGCGCTTGTTGCAAATCTTGCTGAAGAAACAGGCGCGCTGCGCAGCGCCGCCAATGCGGCGGCAGAACTCGACGTCCTTGCGACTTTCGCAGAAAGAGCGCTCGCGCTGCGGTTTCAGCGACCGCAACTGGTTGATCAGCCCGGCTTTGAGATCATCCAGGGCTGGCATCCCGTGGTGCGGGCAAACAGCACTGCGCCGTTCATTCCGAATGATCTCGAGATGGCAGACGAGCGTAGGATGCTCATCATCACCGGCCCCAATATGGGTGGTAAATCCACCTATATGCGTCAGTCCGCGCTCATCGTTCTGCTCGCCTACACCGGCAGTTTCGTCCCGGCGCAAACAGCACGCATCGGCCCGGTTGATCGAATATTCACGCGCATCGGTGCGGCCGATGATCTGACAGGTGGCCGTTCCACGTTCATGGTCGAGATGACCGAGACGGCAAACATACTGCACCATGCAACCGCACACAGTCTCGTGCTGCTCGATGAAATCGGCCGTGGCACCAGCACTTACGATGGCCTTGCCCTTGCCTGGGCAACGGCTAAGTATCTCGCCGTGCACTCCCACGCCTTCACGCTCTTCGCAACCCATTATTTTGAATTGACCGCGTTGAGTGAAGAACTCGATGCGACCGACAACGTCCACCTGGTCGCCACGGAGCACCAGGGAAGTATCGTATTTCTCCACAGCGTCGAGCCAGGACCCGCCAGCCAGAGCTACGGTATCCAGGTCGCAAGGCTCGCAGGCGTTCCAGAGCTGGTCCTGCGTGACGCCAGGGCGCGGCTCCAGGCACTCGAACAGGCCCAGGCAGAGCGTGATCCACGGCAGATTGACCTGTTTTTCAGCGCCGGCGAAGCCGCCAGAACCGAGCCAGGCAGCGAGGAACTTCTGCAGCAACTGCAGGAGCGGCTCAGCGGGCTCCAACCGGATGATTTGACGCCGAGAGATGCGCTGGCAGTTCTCTATGAACTCAAATTACTCGTGGCAAAGGACACTTGATGCACTCTCGACAGGAAACACAAACCCGTTAAAATACGCGCCCTTCGATAGAACACAGGCACTTGCCAAGATGACATTCGTGGTTGGCGATAACTGCATCAAATGCAAACACACTGATTGCGTTGAAGTCTGCCCGGTAGATTGTTTCTACGAGGGGCCGAACATGCTCGTTATCCACCCGGACGAGTGTATCGACTGTGCGCTGTGCGAACCGGAGTGTCCGGCTGACGCAATTTTTTCTGAAGATGAACTGCCAGATGGCCAGGAAAACTTTCTGGAGCTCAATCAGGAACTTGCAGAGATCTGGCCGAACATCACTGAAAAGAAAGACCCGTTGCCGGACGCAGAAACCTGGGACGGCACAGCCGACAAGCTCGAACACCTCGAACGCTGAACTGGCAGCGTTTTCTGCAACATGCTGGCAGTTCTCTCAACGGGCGCGGAGCTTGGAACGGGGGTCGACCGGTTGCCCGTCTTTGCGAATTTCGAAGTGTAGCGTCAACATCGTGCGGTCGCCGTTTGTCACGTTAGAAATCAACTGTCCCGCCCGCACAGACTCGCCTTCAACGACCAGGCCAGCCTGCTGGAGGTTGTAAGCACTTAAAAACTGCTCGTCGTGCTTGATGATGACGAGTTGCCGAAAACTCCCCAGGCCGGTCCCTGCATATACGACGACGCCCGCTGCTGCTGCCTTGATCGGGGTTGCGCGGGTCAACGCAAAGTCCAGGCCGCTATTGTTCTTAGCGTAGCCGCGGCTTACCGGAGCAGCCGTTGGCCAGACCCAGCCCCTTGCAGTAGGTGCAGCCTGCACGTTGTCCGGAGTTGTCGACACGCGTGTCGGCGGACGTGTCTCCCGCCGGGGCGGACTCGCCAGGTCTGCAGCAAGGCGAACTTTCTGGCCGGGGATGATTCTGTATGGGGTCTGTAATTCATTGGCTTGCGCCAGCTGGCGGAAATCGAGGTTAAACCGCCAAGCGATCGAATACAGCGTGTCACCGCGATTGACTGTGTAGACATCCGGCCGTGGCGAAAATACCGGCGAGCGCTCCGCCACCGGCGGCTGCCCTGGATTGGCGCAACCGGCGATGAGCAGCAACGCAAAGCAGCCGCGCCAACTGCGACTGGTCATTCCAACCGTGTCAGCAAATAGACGACGATCACACCGGCAACGGCGGCAATGCCGGATTCGATGAGCCAGGCACTCTGGCCG
>CBDUDJ010000261.1:0-4498 GCA_965365885.1 uncultured Gammaproteobacteria bacterium | reverse complement strand
GTGTGGCTCCCTGTAAACCTGGTGCAAGAGCATCCTGATCGACCATCGCGCCGGTCGCGTCACGCACGGGCACCCGCCAGTCGCCGGGATTACCGGTACCGGATCGATCGAAGCCGTCGCGAATAAACTCGGGCCGATCCACCTGCTTGAGTTCTTCACGTGTCGAGTAGCGGGCGGCCATTGTGAAGTGACCGTCGACGGTCTCCGAGCCCATCAAAATTTCAAAGGCAGTCTCATCATAGTCTCCGCCCTCATCGGTGGTGTAGAACAAAGAGGTAGTGACACCACTGTAGTCCTTGCGCGGAATGAGGTTCACGACACCGGCCACCGCATCGGTACCGTAGGTCGCCGAAGCGGCATCTTTCAGTATATCGATGCGTTCGATTGCGATCTGTGGCATGGCGTTGCTTAAGAACGGGTTATTCGTTCGTTTCCCATCGATCAGATCGAGGGTCGCGCCCGGGCCGAGGCCCCGTAGATTGGACTGGCTGACGTTACCGAGTTGGAAACGCGCCGAATAAGTATTCGTCTGCGTGTCCGACCCATAGTTGAACGTCTGAGCGGCCAATACCTCACCGAGGTTGGTGGTGGCGTTGGCCTCGATCGTCTCAGCCGACAATATGGTTATTGGTGACGATGAGTCGAAGCTGTCGCGCTTGATGTAGGATCCGGTGACGACGATTTCTTCGATCACCGCACCCTCCTGCGCATAGAGGTTGGGGGATAGTAGGAGCACCCAGGATGCTAAAAAGCACCAGGCACAGCGAATCCCCAGTAGATCTGGTTTAGCCATTTTTTCTCTCCATCGATGTTGATATCCGCACTGCCATTATTAGAGTCATAAAATGACCTACTAACCTATTGGTGCAGGGAGGATCCTTCCTGTTATCCGGCTCGCAGCATCTTCAACTTCTTGCCGCGGTCCGGTTCTTCCCACCCCGATTCTATGAGGCATTCAGACCCTGCGTCAAAGGATTCCGCTGCACCGTTTTGGCACTGTCCTACGAATCCTGGGGAGGCTGCTGCGTGACAGGTTGGCAGTGGGAGTCGGGAAGACATAGGCAGCTGATTTACAGCCGTTTTTCCGCTCTGGACGGCAGCCGGCAGACAACCAATCTGCGAAATTGGGAATCGTGTCAGGCAATCAAACCAGCACGCTGAGGCGCAATCTCCCGCTCAGCGACGCCCTTTTCGGCCCGTGGTGGCTTCTTTCTTTGCAGCCACCTCGCCGAGATCGAACTCCGCATGAATACAGCGGACTGCAAGTTCAAGATATCGCTCTGCGACGACTACCGAGATTTTGATTTCAGACGTCGAAATCATCAGGATGTTGATGTTCTCAGCCGCCAGCGCATCGAACATTCGCGTTGCAACGCCCGCATGTGAACGCATTCCTACACCGACAACGGAAACTTTGGCGATCTTATTGTCGCCGGCAAGTTCACGGGCACCAAGCTTTACACGCAGAGGTTCCAGCAGCGCCAGCGTACCCTCATAATCCCCGCGCTTGACCGTGAACGTGAAGTCGGTAAGCCCATCGGCACCGGTGTTTTGCACGATCATGTCAACTTCGACGCCGGAACGCCCGACAGGACCCAGGATCTTTGATGCTACTCCGGGAATATCAGGCACCCCGGACATCGTGATCTTTGCTTCATCCCGGGCATAAGCGATCCCGGAGACGATTGGTTGTTCCATTGTTGTTTTCTCTGTTGTGATTAGTGTGCCGGGGCCGTCCTGAAACGTGGAGAGTACCCGCAGGGGGACGTTGTACTTACCGGCAAATTCTACTGATCTCGGATGCAAGACTTTGGAACCGAGAGAAGCAAGTTCCAGCATCTCCTCGAAGGTGACCTGCTCGAGTCGGTGCGCGTCATCCACCACACCGGGATCAGCGGTGTAAACACCGTCGACATCCGTGCAGATCTGACACTCATCAACCTTAAGTGCCGCAGCAATCGCAACGGCCGTCGTATCTGAACCGCCGCGGCCCAGGGTATTGAGGTTGCCGGATTCATCCACTCCCTGGAAACCTGCTATAACAGGTGTGATGCCGGCCTCGATGTCGGCTTTGAGGCCTTTGGTATCGATATCGCGGATTCTCGCCTTGCCGAAATTGCCGTCAGTGCGGATGCAGACCTGGTCGCCCAGATAAGACTTCGCGACACAACCACGCTCGTGAAGCGCCATGCTCAGAAGCGCGATAGTCACCTGCTCACCGGACGCAAGGAGCACGTCCATCTCCCTGTCGAGCGGATTTTTGACGATACTCTGGCCAAGCGCTTCGAGTCGATTTGTCTCACCGCTCATTGCCGAAACAACCACGACCACCTGGTTTCCTGCGTCACGAAACGTGACGATGCGATCGGCAACCGCTTGGATGCGTTCAGCATCTGCAACGCTTGTACCACCATATTTCTGGACTACGAGTGCCATACCTGCCTCATGCGAGATGTGCTTCGAGCCAGTCAGCGACTGACGCAAGCGCAGCAGGAAGATTTTCGGGCCGATCACCACCACCCGCGCGTGCCATGTCCGGCCGACCACCACCTTTCGCACCAACCTGAGAACCAACGGCTTCGATCAACTCCGGTGCCCGCACGCGATCGACGAGATCCTTGCTGACTCCGGCAATCAGATTGACTTTACCATCACTGACATGACCCAGTATGACGACTGCAGATCCGAGTTTTGATTTAAGCGTATCCAGTGTCTGCATCAGTGATTTTCCATCGCCTTCGACAAGCGCTGCCAACAATTTGACGTCACCAACATCAATCGCCTGATCCGCAAGATCCGAACCTTGCGTGGCCGCAAATTTCTGCCGCAGGTGCGACAACTCTTTTGCAAGCGCCCGGTTTTCCTCGAGCAACGATGCCACCTTTTCTGGCACTTCTGCCCGACTACTCTTGACAAGCCCACCAACGGACTTCAACAAAGTTTCGGTTTCGTCGATCCAGGCTAGAGCTGCAGGGCCTGTCACCGCTTCTATCCGACGAATTCCCGCAGCTGTACCGGTCTCACTCACAATGCGGAAGAGACCTATGGCCCCCGTTTGCTGAACATGGGTACCACCACAAAGCTCGACTGAATAGCCCTCCCCCATTGTCAGAACTCGTACGACGGATGAATACTTTTCACCAAACAGTGCCATGGCGCCGCGTTCGATTGCTTCGTCATATGGCACAGATTCAGCTGCAACAGTTGTATTGAGTTGAATCTGCCGATTGACCGCTGCCTCGACAGCTGTGAGTTCGCTAGCGGTCATTGGCTCTGGCTGGGAGAAGTCAAAGCGCAAACGGTCAGACGCTACGAGCGACCCTTTCTGTTCAACATGCACCCCAAGCGTTTCCCGCAACGCCGCATGCATGAGATGGGTTGCCGAGTGGTTCAAAACGATCTGGCGCCGGCGTTCAGAATCAACATCCGCGATCAGCGCCTGCCCGAGGCGCAGCTCTCCCTGCGTGACCTGGCCAATGTGCAGGATCTGGTCGCCGCTTACCTGCGCATCTGTGACTCGAAATTCCACGCCGTCGTTATGCAGTGTCCCTGTGTCGCCAATCTGGCCCCCGGACTCGCCGTAAAACGGCGTGAGATCGAGTATCACAACGCCGGATTCCGACTCAGTGAGCGACTCCACCTCGCCACCGTCAGGATCATAGAGCCCGGCAACTCGAGCTTTGCTCTGCGTGCCGTCGTAGCCGGTGAACTCAACTTTACTGGCCGTATGTATTTTCTGGTTGAGCGCGGAGTCAAATTTTGCCGCAGCACGTCCGCGCGCCCGTTGTGCTTCCATCGATTCATCAAATCCTGCTTGATCGATGGTCAGATTCATCTCTCTTGCTACGTCTGCGGTGAGATCTGCTGGAAACCCAAACGTATCGTAAAGCTGGAAAACAATCGAACCTGGAATCTCGCTGCCGGACAAGCCTTGGATGGTTCGATTGAGAAGCTCCATGCCCGACTTCAACGTCTCTGCAAACCGTTCTTCTTCACGTAGCAGCGCTCGGGTGATTTCCTTTTCTTTTTCCTGCAACAACGGAAACGCATCACCCATTTCCTCAACCAACGGTTTAACCAATAGATGGAAGAACGGTTCGGTGATGTCGAGCTTGTGACCGTGACGTAAGCCGCGTCTGATGATACGTCGCAGTACATAACTTCGATCTTCATTACCTGGTAATACGCCATCGGCAATCAGAAATGCACTGGATCGAATATGGTCGGCAATGACCCTGAGTGATGCGTTGGCAAGCATCTCTTTTTCATCGCTGAATCCGGCGGTTGCACCGGCAGCGCGAATCAGATTCCGAAAGAGATCGATTTCGTAATTGCTGTGCACGCCCTGCAGAATCGCCGCCATGCGCTCGAGTCCGAGGCCGGTGTCCACCCCTGGTTGCGCAAGCGGAGTAAGTTCGCCATCGGCAGAACGATCAAATTGTGGGAATACAAGATTCCAGAACTCGATGTAACGGTCGCCATCTTCTTCGGGCGATCC
>CBDUDJ010000260.1:0-4498 GCA_965365885.1 uncultured Gammaproteobacteria bacterium | reverse complement strand
GTTGGATTTCATCACCGATGCTCACAAATTCGAAGGCGACGTCCTGTTGATCGGCTCAACATGCAATTCGGTTTACGGCGCGGAATATCAAAAACGTCACCTGCCGTTTTACAAAAATGCCAGGCTCGAAACGATAGAAGACTCGGGACATTTCATTTTTTACGATCAGCCAGAAGCATCCCTCGACGTGATACGTGAGTTTCTGGAACAACAATGAACGGACGCTTGCAAGACGATGCCAGCGAGGTTCGCTGAGGAACCTCGCTACTGCGACACTTTTTTACAACCGGTCAGGCTGCGGCGACCGCAAACTCTTCGTAGTCAGCCGGCTGTTCAGCATCTGCTTCGGGACTGCCGAGCACCGTCTCTACCAGTTGCTCGTACGCCGCCTGCAGATCTTGACTTAGCGCATCAATGTCGGGCACGCGCTTGCTTGCAGCGGTGATGCCCAGATCCATGCGATCAACGTAGCTCGTCACCGTGAGGTTGATGGCGCTGCCGTGCACGACGATCGACATCGGCATCTGCCGCAGCAGCTTGCCACCGGCAACGTATAAAGGCACCGGGAAACCCGGAACGTTCGACAGGACCAGGTTCATCGGCACCTGGCGTGCAAAGTCGGCAAAGATCCCGCTCTCCATCGATCGGGCCATGGCCTGGAAGGCAAGTGGTAAGCCAAAGCCACCGAAGTCGGTAGGCATGGCATCGCCCATGTTGGCCAGCGTTTCTTTGGCAGAGTTCGCCGAGCGATGGATCGCCTGCAACCGTTCACGCAGATCGGCTATCTCGTTTTTCATGCTGATGTTGATCGCGCTCACCTGATTACGGATCGTCTCGTCACCGGGCTTGTGCAGAGATACCGGACAACTTGCAATGAGCGAGCGATCGAGCTTTTCACCGTGGCGTTCGAGGTATTGCGAGACACCTTCGCCACAGATCGCAAGCATCACGTCGTTGATTTTGACTCCGGACTTTTTGGCAACCGCCTTCAACGTCGGCAACGACATGTTCACCATCCGGAACGCGCGCTTCTCATCGATCGACCGATTAAAGCGGGTCTTAGGACCGTTGACTGGCATGGCCTCCTGGCCCGGGTTGCCGATCAGTTGCCTGGACAGGCGAGTGCTTGCCCGCGTGAGTTCCGGAATGCGCTGCACGCCTTCCCACCAGTAGCGGTTCAGGTTTGCATAAGCGGCTTGCAGCAGCCGGCCGTAGGTCGGTTTCTTCTGTTCCCAGTAGTCAGCAGGGGCCGGATCAACGGCGCGCGGCTGCGGTGTGAAATCAAACAGCAGCTCTGCTGCCTTGATGCTCGACATGCCATCGATTGCCGCGTGATGAGTTTTCTGCAGCAGGGCCACCTGGCCATCTGCCAGACCTTCGATGACCCAGATTTCCCACAGCGGCTTGCTGCGATCCATCATCGGCTCATAAAGCCTGGCGGCGAGCTCTTCGCACTGTTGTACGCTGCCCGGCGCAGCGAGCTTTACGCGATGCAGATGCTCATCAATATCGAACTGCTGATGGCGCACCCAGACCGGGTGATCGATATTCATCGGCGTGAGTTCCAGACGGCTCGTGAGGTAGGGCACCAGATGAACGCGCTCGAGCAGCATGGTTCGCAGATCGTCGAAATAGGACTCGGTTTGTGCCTCAGGCACTTCCAGGTACAGCAGACCCGCCACATGCATGGGCGTGGTTGCGGTTTCGTTGTACAGGAACATGGCGTCCAGGGCTCCGAGTTTGATCACAATTGATCCTCCTATATATAGGTTCTAGTGGTTTTAAGTAGTTCGGGTTAAGCGGTCGCGAGTTCTTGCGCGACCAGATCGAGCAACTTGTCGCGCACGCGCTTGAGCTGATCGACAAAATTCTCATCTGCAGGCAGGTCGTTCAGTACGGCCTCTTCGAGCTCCCGCAGGAGTGTCCGGGTAGGCTCCACCAGCGGGGTTACGGCGTCGGTCACGAAGAGACGATTGATGCGGCGATCTTCCGGGTCGGGCTGCCGCTCGACGTAGCCACTGGCTTCGAGTTTGTCAACTATCTTACCCAAAGGCGACGGCGCCAGCGAAATCGACACCGCCAATTCCGTCTGCGTCATCCCACCATGGCCGTACAGGCCCGACAGAACGCGCCATTGCGGTCGCGTGAGGCCCAGGTGTTGCGCACGATGCTCGAAGATCCGCGCCATCGCGGATTGCGAATCGGTGAGCAGCTGCAGCAGCGCGCCGCGTTGTTCGATATTGGGCATTATTAGTATCAATGAATACTTTGACGTTGGATATTATATCCATGGATATAATATTTGCCAGCTTTTTTCGTTTTTTCTTCTCAGGACACCAGCATCCATCACAGATCGATGACTCAGTGAAGGAACAAGGCGTGCCGTCGGATGGGCTTTAGCGCGTGCGCCGCGCTACTATTGGCGGCTTACAGCCAGGGGAAGGACTATGAGCTTTGGATTCGAAAGCACGGCAGATGATGTAATCGCGGACGTCGACCTTACCGGTAAACGCGCGATCGTGACCGGCTCATCGGGCGGTCTCGGTGAAGAAACGGTTCGCGCGCTAGCCTCGAAGGGCGCGGCTGTGACAATTACCGCCCGCGATGTACCAAAGGGTGAAGCAGTTGCCGCTGCGATCCGCGAGAGCACGGGCAACGACAACATCGACGTCCGCAAGCTGGAGCTGGCTGACCTCGCCAGTGTGCGCGAGTTCGCAGAAGGCTGGCGCGCCGAGCACGACAAGCTGGATCTGCTGATCAACAACGCCGGCATGATGGCCTGTCCCTTGACCCGCACCGACGACGGCTGGGAAGCGCAGTTCGCAACCAATCACGTCGGCCATTTCCTCCTGACCTGTCTGCTGGCTGCCGAGCTCAAAGCCGCAGCCCCGGCACGGATCGTCAACCTCAGCTCCGCCGGTCATCATTTTGCCCCGGTGGATTTCGACGACCCGTTTTTTGAAAACCGTGAGTACGACAAGTGGGCTTCCTACGGTCAGTCCAAATCCGCGAACATCCTGTTCTCAGTCGGCCTCGAGCAGCGGCTCGGCGCTGCCGGGGTTCACGCGGTAGCCGTCCACCCGGGTGGCATCATGACGGATCTAGGCCGGCACCTGACAGACGCAGACATCGCCGCCATGGTCGAGCGCGCCGGGGTAGATGACCCCGAGGCATTTCAGGCGGGATTCAAGTCCATCCCCCAGGGTGCTGCAACCAGCATCTGGGCCGCGACCTCCCCGGAGCTTGAAGGCCGCGGCGGTCTCTATCTTGAAGACTGTCACGTGGCCGGGCCGGGCGACGGTGGTCTTCGCTCAGGTGGTTACGCGCAATGGGCGCTGGATCCGGAGGGTGCGGAGAAACTGTGGGCGTTATCCGAGCGGTTGGTTGGCGAGCCCTTCCCGCTGAGTTGATTCGGCTCCCTCGATGAACCGTGCCGCACCACCAGGACCATCAGCGCCACCAGCGCCACCAGCGCCAACAGGTTTCGCAGATCTGCTGGCGCCGCTCAATGAAGCGATCACGCCTCTCGTCAAGGCCGGGGTTGCCGCACCTTTTGTGAACCCGTTCGGTCTTGTGGTGCTCGAAATACCGGGCCGCAAAACGGGCCTGCCGTACACGCTGCCGCTGGCCTGCTGGTCGTTTCACAACACGGTGGTTGTCAGCACGGTACGCAGCGGCTCGCAATGGCTGCGGAATCTCGCCGCTGCAGAAAGCGTGACCATCTGGTTGCGTGGCCGTCGTCGGCTGGCCACGGCCACCGTCATTGTGGATGGCAATGTCACGAGCGCTGATGAGCAACAACCCGAGTTGCTGCTGCAGCCGCTACGGGATGTCAGCCAGGTTCTGGGATTGAGTGTGGCGGTGCTGAGCGTCCAGTAGTGCCCGGTAACTGCTGCGAATACGGCCTGTGAAAGTCATGACATTTACCGCTGCATTGGTCTACTCTCGATCACGAGGGGATGATGGATCTAAAGGGGGAGAAGAGATCATGAGCACTCAGCACGATGCGCCCACTGCGGCAGAACTGCTGGGTCCCGGCGGCGCCTTTGAGCTCATCGAAACCGACATCAACGGTGTGCGCTTACCCACGTTCAAAAACGCTCATTCGCACCTGCGCGAGTACTACCAGGCGGCGCTCGAGTGGGCCGATGAAACCTTCTATGTCTATGAAGACGAACGCTACACGTTTGCCGACGCCTGGCAACACGCCGAGCGCGTTGCCGGTGCACTCCGTGAACTCGGCATCCAGCCCGGCGATCGTGTTGGCATCGCGATGCGCAACTACCCTGAATGGGTCTGGGCGTATATGGGTATCACGGCCTACGGTGCGGTAGCCGTCGCGATGAACGCCTGGTGGTCGGGCGAAGAGATGATCTACGGCATCGACGACAGCGGGCTGCAAACAATATTCGTGGATCGCGAACGCCTGGAGCACCTGTCCCCCTATCTCGATGAGAAAGATCTCACCGTAATCGCCGCTCGTACCCCCCACACAAGC
>CBDUDJ010000259.1:0-4499 GCA_965365885.1 uncultured Gammaproteobacteria bacterium | reverse complement strand
TCCCACCGGGTACGCAGATGTCGCCGATTACCTGGATTGGAACCTGCCGTAATCCCGTGGACGGTAACAACTACGTGATCTCCTACAACGACTGCTGCGGTAAAACTGCCTGTGGTCACTGCATGTGCAATCGCAACGAAGGTGACCGGCCGATGTATCGTCCGGATAAGAACAACGACATCAACTGGTGTCTGGGCACCGAAAGTTCGCTCTACCACTGCTCCACAGCGGTGCTGATCGGTCTCGCCCTGAAGTGATTTCGCTACGTTCGTCTCTGCTGAGTGTACTTTTCTGGCTGACAGCCGCTGGCGCAACTGCACAGGAAGATGCTCTGCTGAGTCAGGTAGTTGATGTAGAGCGTGCGGCTGTTAATTACATGTTGCACTGTCAGGGCTGCCACCTGCCGCAAGGGCAGGGCGTCACCGGCTCGGTACCCGATCTTAGATCGACTATGGGTAGATTCCTGGGGGTGCCCGATGGCCGTGAGTTTCTGGTCCGGGTGCCGGGGTCTGCCAACGCGGCGCTGGATGACGAGGCGCTGGCGGATTTACTGAACTGGCTGTTGGTCACGACCAGCGGTGATCAGCTTGCTGCAGATTGGGTTCCCTACGCGGCGGGCGAGGTCGGTCGTTTGCGCATGAATCCGTTGCTGAACATTGCCCAGCTCCGGGCGTCTCTCGTCTCCCAGATGATGCCCTGACGACGGTGCATCAGGCAGTCGGCCGTGCTCATTCGATGAGATGTTCGTAGCGCGCATCCGTCAATGTTTTCAGAAACGCAACGATAACCCTGGCGCGAGCAGCGTCGAGAGGCTGGCCGCCGCGCAGCAGTTCGAAGTCGATCGTTTGCCTGAACTCCGGCTCGCCCCAGCGTTCACCCGTCTCTGGATTCGTGTCACTGACAATGCTGTCGACGGTGAATTTTCCGTAGTAGAGCACCGCAGTGTGCAGGTCTTGGAATATTCCGTTGTGCATGTAGGGTCCGGTAACCGCGACGTTGCGCAGTGTCGGTACCTTGAATTTTCCGCTGTGACTCATGTCCACGACTGCCGGGTTGCCGGCAAGGCCACGATCCCGGTAGGTGCCGCCAAGCCCGTTCAGCTGGCGTGCTGCGTGATTTATGGCGATGCCGATATTGTGGTAGCGATAGTTGGTGAACGTCTCGCGATCAGAGACTTCATGCGGGTGCTTGAGATGGCAATTTGCACAGTTGGTCAGATCTGAAAAGAACAACGCCCGGCCAAGTTCCTCATCGGCCGTCAGGGTGTAGTCACCGCGCAGATACCTGTCGTACCTGGAGTCGAACGGAGCGAAGAACGGCGATTGCTGGAAGGCCGTGATTGCCTCCACGATTGCCCGCGTTGCAGTCTCAGTGCTGGCAAAAACAGCATCGCCGAAGAGTGATTTCATGCTGCTGACGTGGTCGGAATTTTCCGCGACTCGAGCGACGATCGCTGCCTTGTCCGGCAGTGACATTTCGCTGGGGTCGAGCAGGGGACCAGTAACCTGCAGCTGTAGAGTTGACGCTCTGCCATCGATGAAGAAGCCGCCGCTGAACTGGCCTGAAGAGTCCCGCTGAAAGTCCGGTGTGAGCGCAGCATAGCTGGTTGTGGGTGTGTTGCGGTCGCCGAACGAGGTGCCATCATCACCAACTGAAACGGCGCCGGCCAGCGGGTTTACTCTGCCGTCGGTGAATGCCAGGGCCGGGTCGTGGCAAGTGGCACAGGCCTGGGTGCGGTGTTCTGACAGATTCGTATCGAAAAACAAACGCTGACCGAAGCTCGCCTTCGCGCTTGCCTGCACACGATCGATTCCATCGCTGACCTGGGCACTTGTGTTCTGGGCGATCAGCAGCAGAGCGGCTGTCAGGAAGATCGTCATACAGCGTAATTCTTCACGGTGAAGTCATCATAGCAGGGGATCGTTCGGCTAATGTGGAGATAGTGAGTCGACCCCGCTAAGATCCATTGCGATTGAGCCTGCTTTGCGGAGCATCATCTTTGCGAGTCATTGTTATCGGTTGTGGTCTGGCCGGCATTACAACGGCCTACTTCCTGCGTGAACAGGGCGCGGAGGTGACCGTGATTGATCGTGCAGCCGGCGCGGCTCGGGAAACCAGCTTTGCCAACGGTTCGTTGTTGACCCCCAGTCTCGCTGATCCGTGGAATTCGCCCGGAATCTTCACAACGCTCGTGCGATCGCTCGGTGACGAAAATGCAGCGATGCTGCTGAGGCCGGGTCAGTTGCCGCATATCTGGCGCTGGGGCCTCAAGTTCATCGCGAATTCGAGCAGATCCCTTTATGCCGCCACTTATCTGGAAAATGTTCGGTTTTCTGTCTACTCCCAGCAGGTTTTGTCTGAGCTTCTGCAGCGGCAACCGCTGCAGTTCGAACATGCAGCGGATGGTACGGTAAAAATCTTCGACTCCGAGGAGGCTTACGCAGAAGGAATCAAGGTGGCTCACTGGCTCAAACAGGTCGATATCGATCATCAGCCACTCAGCCGTGAAGAACTCATCGAACTGGAGCCGCAACTGACACCGGTTCAGGATCGACTGTTTGGGGGTATCCACTATCCCGCTGATGAAGTTGGTAATGCGCAATTTTTTTGTGATTCATTGTGTGCCGTGATGCAGGAGATGGGTGTGGAGTTCCGCTTCAGTGAACAGGTCCGCCGCATCGAGATGAATAATCGTCGCGTCGAGAGTCTGGTGACCGCACGGGAGGTTCTGCGCGCGGATCGTTATGTCCTCGCCGCTGGCAGTTACAGCCCCTTGCTCTCTCGACAAATGGGGTTCCGCTTGCCAATAGTTCCGGTCAAGGGCTATTCGCTCACGCTGCACGTTGCTGATCCAGCAGAGATGCCGCGATATCCCATCATCGACGAATCCATTCATGCAGCCGTCGTGCCGTTGGGCGGTGATAAAGTGCGCGTCGCCGGAACGGCGGAATTTGCCGGTTATGACACCATTGTGCGGCCCGAACGGATCGCAAATCTGCAGGGGCTGCTGGGTAAGGTTTACCCGCACCTGCTCGTCGATGGCCAGCAGCCCGAAACCTGGTGTGGGCTGCGTCCGATGTGCGCCGATGGCCGGCCAGTTATTGGCAACTCGCCGGTGGACAATCTGTTTGTGAATACGGGACACGGTGCATTGGGTTGGACGCTGGCATGCGGTTCGGGTAAAGCGCTTGCTGATCAGATTACGGGTGAAGCGGCCGCCTATGACATGGCGCCTTTTTCGTACGCACGGTTCTAAGGAGTTCTAATGGCAGCAGCACACGAGCAATGGTCGTCTCGCTTCGGCTTCCTCATGGCTTCGATCGGTTTTGCGGTTGGCCTCGGTAATATCTGGCGCTTCCCCTACATCACCGGGGAAAACGGCGGTGGTGCTTTCGTGCTCGTATATGTCATCTGTGTTTTCTGCATCGGCATACCAATCCTGATGGGTGAGTTGCTCATCGGCCGTCGCGGTCGAATGAGTCCGCCGGGCTCCATGAAAAACGTTGCGCTCGCCGAAGGCAGGAGCAAGCACTGGCAATGGGTTGGTGGCATGAACGTGCTGGCGGCGTTCGTGGTCGAAGTGGTTTATTGCGTAGTCGCCGGTTGGGTGCTGTGGTATCTGTACAAAGCGATCATGACAGGCTTTGTCGATGTCGGGGTGGCCGCGGCAAGCGCTGAATTTGCTTCTGTTCAGGCCGATGTCCCGGGGATGATTTTCTGGACGCTGATCGGGCTGGTACTCACCGGCACTATCATTTACTTCGGCGTTCAGGGCGGCATCGAGCGGGCCGTGCGGGTGATGATGCCCACGCTGTTTGGCCTGCTGCTCGTGTTGGTGGTGTATAACTACTTCGCAGGTGGCTTCGGTGACGCTGCGAGTTACCTCTTCAGCGCGGATTTCAGTAAGGTCAATGGCGCCATGGTCCTGGCCGCTATAGGTCAGGCATTTTTCTCTATCGGGGTTGCTATGGCAGGGATGATGACCTTTGGAGCCTATCTGCCTAAAGGTGAATCCATCACGCAGAGCGTGTTCATCATTGTGGTGGCCGATACGCTGGTCGCGCTGATGGCGGGGCTCGTCATCTTCCCGGCGGTGTTCAAATTCGGGCTCGATCCAGCAGGGGGTCCCGGTTTGATCTTTCAGACGTTGCCCGTAGCTTTTGCGCAGATGCCGGGCGGCCGCTTCATCGCAATTGCTTTTTTCGTTTTGTTGTCGGTCGCCGCGATTACCTCGATGGTCGGCCTCATAGAATCGGTGGCTGCCTGGATTGAAGAACACAGAGGATTTCCCCGCCACAAAGCGGCTGTGGCTTCGATCAGCGTGGGAGTATTCTGGGGCGAGCCAGTTTCGCACCAGACCGACCACAGGTGAGGCAGAATGTTATCCGGACAAGGAAAAACTCTTTGGAACAGATGGCGAGTGAACCTGCAAGTTCGCGACATTTGTTGATGATGAAAGTCGTTCTTTGGTTTGCGGTTTTGGGGTTTGTAGCCCTCAA
>CBDUDJ010000258.1:0-4515 GCA_965365885.1 uncultured Gammaproteobacteria bacterium | reverse complement strand
CCAGGCCCTGCAGGATTTCAAGAAACTCTGTCTCGATGATATCGACAATCGGACAACCATCATCATTCTCGGGGATGCCCGTAACAACTATGGTGATCCGCGCACAGATATCATGAAGGAGCTGTATGATCGATGTAAGCGGCTGATCTGGCTCAATCCTGAGCCGCGTTCCTCCTGGACTGTAGGTGATGCCGAAATGCGCAAGTACACCGCTTATTGCCACCAGGCCGATGAGTGCAACAGCCTCATGCATTTGGAGCGCGTTGTGGGTAACCTGCTGAGGAGTGTGAATTGAGGAAGCCGGGCTAGCGCATGACGACTGCAGTAACCGAAGACAGTTTCACCAAGTCTGCTGGCAAACAGATGCTCGGCTTTGCAGCGATCAGCGTCGGCAGCATCGCCCTGCTCATGCTCGGCCTGTCGTGGGCATCGAGTCTTACGAGTTCCGGCTCCGGCAGCGCCGACGCCGTGGATCCCGGTAGCAGGACCATCACCTCTTTCCTGCGCACAGAACCACCACAGCTCAACAGTTCACTGTCCACCGACCAGGTAAGTGGCATGGTGCTCGGCCATGTGATGGAAGGCCTCCTGCGTTACGACGAGAACAACCAATTAGCACCCGCCGTCGCCGAGCGATGGGAAGTCACCCGGGACGGCGCCACCTTCTGGTTACGCCCCGAGGCAACCTGGAGCGACGGGGTCGCTGTAACCGCGCATGATTTCGTCTTTGCCTGGCGGGTCGCCTTGGATCCCAAGAACGCATCCGAATACGCCTTCATCCTCTATCCAGTAAAAAACGGCGAGGCAATCAACAGAGGTGATGCGCCGCTCGACACTCTGGGGGTCACAGCGCTGGACGATCACACCCTCTCGGTCGAGTTCGAAAGACCCCTCGCCTACTTCGACAAGCTCGTCGCGTTTTCCACCTACTACCCGATCCGCGAAGATTTCTATAATTCCACCGACGGCAGTTTTGGTTCCGATGCCTCCACGTTGCTCTACAACGGCCCGTTCGTCATCAGCCGCTGGGTACACGGTGCGAACCTGCTGATGGAGAAGAATACGAACTACTGGGACCCGGATCGGCTCAGCATCGATCGGCTGGACTTCGCCTACATCACATCGGATGCCAACGCCACGCTCAACCTGTTCAAGGATGACAAGATTGCCTACGCAACGCTCCTCGCAGAGAACCTCAATAACGCTCTAGAGCAGGACTGGAACATCGAACGCTTCATGGACGGCTCTGTTTTCTACATCGAGTTCAATCACAGAGACGAAAGGCCAACGGCAAATGTAAACCTGCGCAAAGCCATGCAGCTGGCTACCGATTCTGCGGAACTCGTCTACAAAGTCACCAAGCTTCCCGGATACCTGCCCGGTGAGTCGCTCTTCCCGGTCTGGCTGAAAGGTGTCAACGGTTTTTTCCGTGAGGAGTATCCGGCACCCGTGGCGCAGCTGGACCTGACGGAAGCCCGAAAGTATCTCGAGAAAGCGAAACAGGAACTTGGCGTCACAGAAATCCCACCGCTGGTGCTCTTGACTGGCGACAATCCCATCTCCAACATTCAGTCGGAGTACTATCAACAGGTGTTCCGGAAAAACCTGGGGCTGGAACTCAAAATAGACAAACAGATCTTCAAGCAGCGGCTTGCCAAGATGCTGTCCGGCGAATTCGACATGGTGTTAGCCGGCTGGGGACCCGACTACGATGACCCGTTGACGTTTGGTGACTTGTTAGCTTCGTGGAATCTGAACAACCGAGGACGTTACATCAACCCGCAGCTTGACGAATGGGTGGCCATTGCCCAGACCTCACAGGATCCCAAAACCCGCATGGATGCTTTCGGCGAGATCCAACAGATTCTCTTCGACGACGCGGTACTGCTGTACAACTACGAACGTGGCATCGTCTACGTGACCAAACCGCAGATGCAGGGCCTGGTGCGCCGCGCCGTAGGACCTGACCCGGACTACACCAACGTAAAGATCATCGACGGCTAGATTCGTAGAAGATGTGGCAATACACCGTTAAGCGCCTGATTCAGGGCATCATCACTGTCTGGTTCATTGCGACCGCGACCTTCTTCGCCATGCACAGCGTGCCCGGTGACCCGCTGGCAAACGACAAGGCGGTGACTGCAGAAATACGCGCCAACCTGGAAGCCAAATATGGTCTGAACCGGCCGCTGGCTGAGCAGTATCAGATCTACATGGGCAATATTCTCAAGGGTGATTTCGGCATCTCATTCACCCAGCAGAACCGCCAGGTCAACGACATCATCCGTGAGCATTTTCCGATCTCTGCGATCCTCGGCAT
Organism: uncultured Gammaproteobacteria bacterium; assembly: GCA_965365885.1. Taxonomy (GTDB): domain Bacteria; phylum Pseudomonadota; class Gammaproteobacteria; order Pseudomonadales; family Azotimanducaceae; genus SZUA-309. The sequence goes on along the minus strand of CBDUDJ010000258.1, from coordinate 2,195 downwards.
TCTTGCGGTCGTTTTCGCCGGGCTCGGCGGCGTGTTGTGGGGTGCGTTGACAGCGCTCTACCGCAATCGGCTGCCGGATATCGTCATCATGTTTTTAGTCATTCTCGGTATTTCGGTACCGAGTTTTGTCGTCGCGGCCATCGCTCAACTCAGCCTGGTCAACATCAACGACTGGTTCGGATTTTCGCTCCTGCCGGTTGCCGGCTGGGGCACGGTGTGGCACATGCTGGTGCCCTCCCTGGTGCTGGGGCTTGGCACGATGGCCTATCTCACCCGGCTGATGCGTTCGTCAATGCTCGAGATCGTCAACGCCGATTTCGTGCGTACCGCCAAAGCCAAGGGCCTGCCAGCCACCCGGGTATTTGCCAACCACCAGATTCGCAACGCCATTCTGCCGGTCATCACAGTGCTGGGTCCCTCAATTGCAGCCATTACCACCGGCGGCTTTGTAGTCGAACTCGTCTTCGCAATCCCCGGGCTCGGCCGCTACTTCGTCCAGGCCGTACAACAACTCGACTACACCGTCATCATGGGCACCACCGTTTTCTACGGCGCCTTTCTCGTTTTCATGGTGATCGTGGTCGACCTGCTCTATGGCTGGATCGATCCACGGGTCCGGCTGGAGTAGCGCGTGGCTGAAGCAACATTGAGCGCGAGTGATTTCGAGCCGTTAGCGCAAACGCGGGAGATTCAAGGGATCAGCCGGCCGTCTCTGTCGTACTGGCAGGACGCGTGGCTCAGATTGAAGGCCAACAGCCGCGCGCTGATCTCGCTGTATCTCGTGGCTGGCCTGTTGGCATTCACTACAATCGGGCCGCTGCTGTGGCAGGTGGACCCAGCGGCGCAGGATGTCGAACAGATCAGCCAACCGCCGGGCGCCGAACGTAGAGCTACTATAGTTGAGCCCTATCAACCCTGGGATGGATCATCCCTGCTCACTCTGAGTACCGGGTTGCGCCTCGCCCAGGCTGCGAACAGCCAGTCGGTACGATTGCTGTGGGACCCCCACACCCGAAGCGAACCGCTACCGGATTTACCGCAACATCTTCCCGATCGGTGCCGAGGGCGCACTCGGACTGCCGCTGTCTGAGAATTTCGGTCTGGATTCCACGACTTTTGAGGACCGACTCAATCTCGTGCCGCGGACCTACTACTACTCAGTGGTCAGCTACGCCGCCGACGCAAGCCGGCTCGACAGACAAACCCTGACAGTTGAAGTAACCCGGGTGATCACCATAGACGAAGCCCGCGATCGCTCCTTAGTACCGCAAGATGAAGATCTGCTCCTAGGCGACACGGTCTATCTGGCGTTGCACCCACTGGGTACGGATTATCTGGGGCGCGATCTGCTCTCACGGCTGATGCACGGCGCCAGAGTCTCCCTCTTCATCGGTATTTTTGCGCCGTTTCTCTACGTCCTCTTCGGCGTGGTCTACGGCAGCGCAGCGGGTTTCATTGGTGGCAGGTTCGATCAGGGATGCATGCGTTTCGCCGATTTCGTCGTGGCTTTGCCATTCCTGCTTTTCATGATTCTGTTCAAAATTGCCTTTGGTATCGGGCCGGGCGAAAGTGGCATCCTGCCGATGCTGCTGGCCATGGTGCTGCTGCTGTGGCCGGCCACAGCCCGGCTGGTGCGCGGCCAGATTCTGCAGATCCGCGAAGAAGGCTACATCGACGCCTCCCGCCTGCTCGGCGCCAAAACCCAGTATCTGGTGTTGCGCCACATGATTCCGAACACCATGGGGGTGATCCTCGTGACGCTGACGTTTGCGGTGCCGAGCGCAATATTCACCGAAGCCTTCCTGTCCTTCATCGGCATGGGTGTAGCGCCACCCACGCCATCGTGGGGCAGCATGTGCAATGAAGGCATAAAAACCATGCTTACCACGCCGCATGAACTCATCTTTCCGGCGCTGTTCATCAGTCTTACCGTTCTTGCATTCAATCTGCTGGGAGACGGCCTGCGCGACGCGCTCGACGCCCGCATGAGGTCCACCGAGTGAGGCAAGCACCCCAGTTGCAGGAATCTCCAGTGCCGCTTCTCAGCGTCGAAGACCTGGCCGTGGAGTTCGACACTTATGGCGGCATCGTGCAGGCCGTTCGCGGTATCAGCTTTCAGGTGGAACCAGGTAACACGCTCGCCATTGTTGGCGAGTCCGGCTGCGGCAAGTCCGTGTCGGTGCAGAGCATCATGG
>CBDUDJ010000257.1:0-4604 GCA_965365885.1 uncultured Gammaproteobacteria bacterium | reverse complement strand
GAAAACACCAGCGCCGGTTGGTTCTGGAAACTGGAAAACCTGCCGGAGGGGCCGGAGTCGCGCTACCTGTTCCACATGCTGGCAACCCACGAGTTTCAGGAAGGCCTGAAAAACTACCGCGATCTGGCGTACCTGTCCCAGAATCTCGACGAGTGGCAGCAGAGCCTCGAGGTGTATCGCAACATGCTCGATACACGTGAACTTGCCTATAGTGAGCGTCTGCCGAAGGTTGAGAGCAGCCTCGCCGACGCCGACCTTGACGGCATGGTGAATCGCAAGCTGGATTTCGACGCACGCCTGAACGGCATCGAGCAGGACAGCGATTCGCTGGCGTTGGCCACAGCGGAAGAATTCGCCATGTGGGGTGAAATAGCGGCTTTGCAACGCAATCCGGCATTGAAGGCAAATATTCCGGAAGCGGCTGAGGTTCGCGACAAGGTTGCGATGCTCAAGGGTGCTTTGCAGTGGAATCTCGATAAAGAATTCAAAGAGCGGCTCTGGAATATTCGAAGAAATCTGCGGCAAACCGGTGAAGCGCTGGTCGAGTCGCAGCGTTCGCGGCGCCAGGTCGATGAATCAATGCGACAAGAACCATTGTTGTTTGAAGCACTCAATGCACGGGTTGATGGACTCAGTCCCAGAATCGATAGTATGCGGTTGCGAGTCGAGGAAGGCATGCTCGCCCAGCGCGGCTTCCTGCAACACATTGCAGTTGACGAGTTGCAGGCGCAAAAACAGCGGCTTGAAACCTACACGGTGCAAGCGCGTTTCGCACTGGCTGCCATATACGACCGATCGGCGACGACAGTGGGAGACGCATCGCAATGATCTCCTGCTGCCGCAAACCTGTTGCGCACCTCATTTTCCTATTGCTGCTGACCTTCGCTGTTCCGGTGAGCGCGGCTGTGAAAGAAAAAGACACCATCAAGAGCCTGGAGGAAAAAGTCTATAAACCTCGCCCGGGCAATCTCATCGTGAACAGCACAGACAAGGCACGCGATAACTATCGTGCGTTCCTGGATCTTGTTTCCGATGACCCGCAGTTGCGAGCCGAAGCCATGCGGCGCCTCGGAGACCTGGAGTTGGAATCGACCGAGGCAATGCAGCTCACTGAAAACGTCGACGCGCTGAATCATGCGGGTTATGAAAGCGCTGTTTCGCTGTTTCACAAGTTGCTGGAAACTTACCCGGACTATCGACGAAATGACACGGTGCTCTACCAGCTATCGCGCGCCTATGAAACGGATGGAAAAACCGACGAAGCGCTGACCACCCTGAATGAGCTGGTTGAGCGCTATCCTGATGCCGCTTTGATCGATGAAATTCAGTTTCGACGTGGCGAGATGCTGTTCCTGCGAAAATTCTATGACGACGCCGAACTCGCATACCAGGCGGTTGTCGATTTCGGTGGGGCATCACGCTTCTATGAGCAATCGCTTTATAAACTTGGCTGGGCACAATTCAAGCTGGCAAAACACGAAGAAAGTCTGTCGCCGTTTTTCGATCTCCTTGATAGTAAACTGGGAGGAATCGAAATAAAGGAAGGCGAGAATCGCCTTGAAGATCTTAGCCGGGCGAACCGGGAACTGGTTGAGGATACGTTCCGCGTATTGAGCATCAGTTTTTCCTACATGGAAGGGGCCGAGAGTATTGACAGCTACCTCGGTAGTCGCGGTTATCCCGAGTTCGGCTTTGTCATCTACATGAATCTTGGCGATCTGTATCTCGAGAAAGAGCGCTTTGTAGACGCCGCCAGGACCTATGAAGCCTTTGTAAATCAGGACCCGAATCATCCGAAATCGCCGCTGCTGCAGGTCGAGGTTATCGAGGCCTACAAACGAGGCGGATTTCCGTCGCTGGTGCTGAGTGGCAAGAAGGGGTTCGTTGAACACTATGGCATGGACACCGCGTTCTGGCAGCGCAACGCAAGAGAAACCAACGGCGCTGTCGAGGCCCATCTCAAGGATAACCTGACTGACCTGGCGCAGTACTATCACGCGGAAGCGCAGAAAAATGGCGAACGCAGTGATTACCAGGAGGCGGCGACCTGGTATCGCAAGTTCCTCAATTACTTCCCGGGTGAGGCGGACAGCGCAAACACCAACTTCCTGCTCGCGGAGATACTGTTTGAAAGCGAAGACTTCGAACAGGCGACCCGGGAGTATGAACGAACAGCGTACGCCTATCCTTGGCACGACAAATCCGCGGAAGCAGGCTACGCCACGATACTGTCCTATCGTGCGCACGAGGAAACGCTTGCAGAAGACGCCAGACAGGAATGGCACAAGGAATATCTTGATAGCGGCCTCAAATTTGCCGACACCTACCCACAGCATCCGGAATCCGGAGCCGTATTGACAACGGTCGCCGAGGACCTGTTCAAGCAGGATCAGTTTGATCTGGCGATCGCAGTCGGCCAAATGATCGTTAGCAAAGAGCCGCCGGTTGAACCGCCGCTTGCAAGGACGGCATGGACCGTTATTGCGCACTCGCAATTCGATACTGACCATTTTGTCGAGGCAGAAGCAGCCTATTACAAGCTGCGCCCGTTTACACCAGCTGATGACACAGTGGCGCAGCAGCAAATCAAGGACAGAATCGCATCGTCAATTTACAAGCAGGGCGAGGCGGCGCGCGGTGCAGGCGAGCTGGAGTCCGCTGTCGCTCACTTTACGAGACTGGGCGAAGCCGTGCCGGATTCGGATATCCGGGCAACCGCTGAGTACGATGCGGCTGCTGTATTGATCACGATGGCTGCCTGGGGTCGAGCGACCTCGGTTCTGGAAACCTTTCGTCGCGACTATCCGGATAGCGAATTTACCGAAGAAATTACACAGAAGCTGGCCGTTTCATACCAGGAGACTGGTGACAGCGCCAAAGCGGCAGGCGAATTTGAAAAAATCGCCAGAGCCCCCGCGAGCAGCGAAGACGTTCGGCGGGAAGCCCTGTGGAAAGCCTCCGAGCTATATAAAGCAAGCACAACGGTGGAATCAGAAGAACGCGTGCTTGCAGAAATTGTCGAGCGCTATCCAAATCCGTTGTCGGAGTCGATTGAAGCCCGCTTCCGGCTGCTGGAGATCGCAGAGGCGAGCGGCAACAGTGCACTGCGTACGCAACGTCTTGAAGATCTGGTCTACGTTGATGCAACGGCAGGCTCACAGCGCTCGGATCGGACCCGGTACCTGGCCGCAAAGGCATCCCTGGAACTGGCAGAGCCCACCCGGCGCAGTTTCGTTGTCATGAAAATCAAACAACCGTTGGCCGACAGCATGAAGTTGAAGAAATCGCTGATGGAGGATGTGCTGGAGGCTTACGGCAAAGCGGCAGCGTATGGCGTTGCGGAAGTCACTACGGCCGCAACGTTTCGCCTTGGTGAGACCTACCAGCAATTCAGCAGGGACCTTATGGAGTCTGAACGGCCCGGCAGCCTGGACGAAATGGCACTTGAGCAGTACGACATGCTGCTCGAAGAGCAGACATTTCCGTTCGAGGAAAAGGCGATCGAGATCTACCAGGCAAACGCTGCGCGAGCCGCGGAAGGCGTCTATGACCAGTGGGTCAGGAAAAGTTTCGATGCGCTGGCGGGCCTGATGCCGGCGCGATACGCAAAAATGGAGCAAAGCGAAAATGTCATTACAGCGCTCTACTGAAGATCAAATATCGTCGACACGACCTGGTTGGCTGGCGCCACTCGCGTTGCTTGCCGTGGTGCTTGCCGGTTGTGGAACAACACCGGGGCCGGGCAAAGAGACGGCCAGTGTCGAGATCGGGCCGGACGGCCAGCCAGTCGATACCAGAGTCATTCCGCCCCGGGCCCAGACACTGTATGAGCAGGCTGTCGCGGCAATGGCATCCGGTGATTATCTCGATGCGCAGCTTCGCTTCCAGGAATTCCTGTTGCAATACTCGACGTTTCCGGGTGCTCACGTAAATCTGGCGATAATTTACGCCAGCAACGGCGATGACCTCGGTGCAGAGAACAGCATCACTGATGCGTTGATGCTCGACCCAGAGCATCCTGCTGCGTTGAATCAACTGGGAATGTTGCAGCGGCGCAAGGGCAAGTTCAAAGAAGCGGAGTCTGCGTATACGAAGTCCATCCAGGCGGACCCTGAATACAAGCTGGCACATTACAACCTGGGTGTTCTCAATGAACTGTATTTGCAGCGCCTTGATATTGCATTGCAGCACTACGAGCGCTATCAGGAGCTTGGTAGCAGCGACAAGCAGGTCGAAAAGTGGATTGCGGATCTCAAAAGACGCATTGCATCCGATCTAAGAACGGCAAGTGTGACGGAGTAACGGGTATGGAATTGCATTTGAAGCGATTATGTTTGCTGCTCCTGATCGGACCGCTGACCGGCCTGGCTCAGGAGGAGATTCCCGAGGTTGCCAGTGCGTCCGAGGTGGAGGCACAGGCGGCCGAGATAGATGAGATATCGCCGGGATTGAGCTCGGATGATCTTGCGGCAACGGTTAACGAAAGCGAACCGGAGCAGGAACTGGTTTCGGACGTTCGCCGCAGCGAGTCCGGTGGCAACGTAATGGATCGGATGAACCTGGGCCGGACGGAGATTACCGGCAACCAGGAGCTGCCGAAGGTG
>CBDUDJ010000256.1:0-4606 GCA_965365885.1 uncultured Gammaproteobacteria bacterium | reverse complement strand
ACCGACCTTCACGCGTATCAGTCCGGTGCAGCCTACAATCCGGCGATCTGCGGCCATGAGTGGGCAGGTACCGTGTCGGCTGCACCTGCCGACGTGTCACTGCGTGAAGGTGATCGGGTCGCTATTGGCATAGCCAACGCCTGTGGCCAATGCAGCACCTGCCAGCGCGGCGATGCCGCGCATTGCGAAAATGCCTTCATGGGTCTTATCGGCATGGGGCCGCTCGCAGCACCGCACGGGGGATTTGCATCATCCATCGCAATTGATGCCGCCCGGCTCTATCCGGTGAACGATGGTATCAGCGATCTGCATGCCGCAATGCTCGAACCTGCGACGGTCGCCGTGCATGCCGTGCGCCGGACCGAGGTGCGGCCTGGCGACAGCGTGGTCGTGATCGGTGGCGGACCAATCGGCTTGCTCGTGTTGCAATGTGCCCGCACGGCCGGTGCCGGTAGCGTCATTCTCCTGGAGCCTCAGCAAAGTCGCCGCGATCTGGGGAAAGTTCTGGGTGCCGATCTCACGATCGACCCCACGACGGAAGATGCGGTTGAACGGGTGAATGCACACATCGGTGCAGCAGGAGCAGATGTTGTATTTGAATGCGCGGGCATTCCCGCAACGGTCGAACAGGCCGTTGAGCTTACCCGTCGCGGTGGTATCGTCTCCCTGATCGGGGTGCCGAACGCGCCGTCTCAGATCAACGCAGCCACCTGGCTCGTCAAGGAGGTCCGACTGACAGCCTCGTTAGGTTACCTGCGCGAGGAGTTCGCAGTCACACAAGCTCTGGTCGCTGATGGCAGAATTCAACTTGGTCCGATGCACACGTCCACAGTCAGCCTGGGCGCGATTACGGAGGCCTTCGACAAACTCGCAACTGAGCCTGAAGAGATCAAAGTTCTCGTCGACCCCAGTCTGTAACAAGTAGAACCACGAGATAGTTTCACGAATGGATACGAACAATGTTGGATGAGCTTTTCGGTCTTTCCGGCGAAGTGGCGGTTGTCACTGGCGCAGGACGCGGTATCGGCGAAGGTATTGCAAAAGTACTTGCTGCGGCCGGGGCTCACGTAGTGTGCGCGGCGCGACGCACCGAAGAAATCGAACGAGTAGCACAGGAGATCGTCGCCACCAACGGCAGTGCCATTGCTGTCACAACCGATGTCACGAACGAAGATGCGGTCGAGAAACTCGCTGAGGCTGCGATCGCCGAGTGGGGCAAGCTCAACATCTGGGTCAACAACGCAGGCGGCTCACCATTGCAGGCGCCCCTGACCGAACTGCCGCGTGAAGAATGGGATGCCACCGTACTACTTAATCTCACCGCCATCTGGCTGTGCAGCCGAGTCGCCCAAAAACACATGGCCGACGGCGGCAGAATCGTCAACATATCCTCGATCGCCGCCGAGATGGTCATTCCCGGTAGCGGCCATTACTCAGCAGCCAAAGCCGGCACAAACATGCTCACGCGAACGTTCGCGCAGGAACTCGGGCCACGCATCCGGGTTAACTGCATCATGCCCGGCGCAGTACCCACCGAAATCATGATGCAGGCCATGAAGCTTGGCGAAGAAGATCTGCCGCGGCTGGAGAAGATGCTGCGACTACCAGCCGGTCGGCTTGGCACTCCACAGGATCTGGGTGCTGCAACTTTGTATCTTTGCTCACCGGGTGCCGAGTGGGTAACCGGTCAATGCATTCGTATATCAGGAGGCGCGTAAATGGCGCTGAGCAAACAGGTGGTGACTCCACGATCAGTACAATGGCCTTCGAGGATTGAATGATGGCAAATGACCCGGGTAGAGAAGAGCTGATTGCCATGGCCCGGCACAACATCGATCTGGTTAAAAAGGGCACCATCGAGCAGACGCCCGACGTCCTGCGGGTGCCCGCGACGCACTACTACGATCCGGATCGCTGGCAGCTGGAAATGGCGCAGGTTTTCAAGCGACTGCCGTTAATGCTGGCCTTGAGTTGTGAGCTGAAAGTCCCAGGAGATTTCAAGAGCACCGAAGTGGCCGGCGTGCCGGTGCTGATCGTGCGCGATGAAAATCTTGCGCTCAAGGCGTTTATCAATTCCTGCAGCCACCGCGGTGCCGTCATCGTCACGACTCGCCGCGGCAACAGCAAACGCTTCACCTGTCCGTACCACGCCTGGACCTACGATCATGCAGGCGATCTGGTCGCCGTGTACTCCGAACAGGACTTCGGCGTGATCGACAAGTCCTGCCACGGTCTGACACCGCTACCGGTTGCTGAGCGTGCCGGCTTGATCTGGGTCACGATCGACCCGCACTCAAACCTCGATATAGATACGTTCCTGTGTGGCTATGATTCCGTTTTAGCCGGTTTCGGGTTCGAGAACTGGGAGTTGTTCGACGAGCGCACGATAGCCGGGCCGAACTGGAAGATCGCCTACGACGGCTATATGGACCTCTACCATCTACCCATCCTGCACAAGAACACGTTTGGCGCGAACATGCCCAATCAGGCAATTTATTACCCATGGGGACCGCATCAGCGCGTCGCCTCGCCAGACCCAACGTTGCTCAAACTCGAAGACATTCCAGAACAGGAGTGGCCAATCGAGCATCTCATGCAGAGCGTGTGGACCATATTCCCCCATGTCTCCATCGCTTCCTTCGATGGCGGCGGCGGTCGTGGAGTCATGATTTCGCAGCTGTTCCCGGGTGATACGCCGCTGGAATCCCATACCGTGCAGAACTACGTGCTCGAAGAACTGCCAGCAACGGATGAGATGCGCGAAGCAGCAAACGAACAGTTCAAGCTGCTCGAGTTTGTGGTCCGCGAGGAGGATTACGCTACCGGTCTACGGCAACAGCGTGCCCTCATGAGCCGGCCTGGTGCGGCGGTGATGTTCGGCCGCAACGAAGGCGGCGGTCAGCGTTTTCACGGTTTTCTCGACCGTCTGCTGGAATGCGAGGATGCGGATCTGGCGAAACTTTTCAGCTGACTTTCGCCCGCCTGGCGTCGCCTTTGCGCAGCAATTGCTCACGGTTCTGCGCCGTCACTTCCATGTAATTCTGGCGCCATTCATCGCTGCCCCATTGCCATGGCGTCTGGACGGTTGAGCCACCTTCACCAGCCTCAACGAGAAGCTGCAGTCCGCTTGCAAGGATCGCCAGCTGCATCTCTACGTCGTATGGCTTGCCGCAAGGATTACCCAACGGAAAATCTGTGAACAGGAACCGGGGAACACCACAATGTTCCACGATATCCCTGGCGGACCCCAGAATGACTGTCGCAACTCCTGCCTCCTCGAGCTGACGGGCAACCAGACTCACGGTCTGGTGACATACGGGTCACAAGGGAACCAACACCACCGCAGCAACTTCGGTTTCCAGACAACTCCGAACGATCGCCGGACCATCCTCCTCGAGCGTTTTACGCTGACTGTATTCAGAGGGTAGGCAGTAGTAGCGTGACGCAACTCGACCGATCTCACCTTCGGCAGCCAGCTTGTGCAGCAGTTCCAGTGGAAAATAGGAGCCCAGATCATCCGTGTGCGTTGCAGCCTTGTCCCAGGCCAGATCCTGAGTGAAGAAGTTCCCGGGCGGCCGATCGCTCATCCCGATTTCTGTGCGCTGCGGATTGGCAGGCTTATCGTTCGCCCGGATGTGGCTGGCAGTGGTCACAAGCGCAACGCTTGCCTGGTTGAGAGGGACCTTCAGTCTGCTGAATGGAATTGTCGAGTGATGTGCCCAGACATAGGGCGTGGCATAACCCTGCGCGAGATAGTACTCGCGCGAACGGGCCATATAGTCAACGTGCTGTGGCATCTCAGGCAGACCCTCACATCCCGATGAAATATTAGCAGCCTGTGACGTCCTGTCGCACCCCGGTGTCCCGCTACTTTTACGAATCGTCTACCCAGGCAGCTTTACGCTTCTCTCGAAACGCCGCCATGCCTTCCGCCGCCTCTGCGGATCGGAACATTCTGCCGCTCCACTCAGCGGTGACCGCGAAGCCTTCTTCGATTGAAAGCTCGGCTACCCGGCGGACCAGCTTTTTGCATTCAACAACCGCGGTAGGGCCACCCATGTTGATGGCGGCGATTTCTTCATCCACTGCTGCTGTAAGCTCCTCAGCGGCCACCGCGCGGTGCGCAAAACCCATTTCCACTGCTTGCTGCCCGGTGAACCGCTCACCGGTCACGAACAGCTTCATCGCATGATGCGTCCCCAGTTTAGGAATGCATACGACGGAAATCACCGCAGGAATCACACCAATTCGAACTTCACTGAAGCTGAACTGCACATCAGCCACAGCAATGACGATGTCTGCAGCACCAACAAGACCCAAACCTCCAGCAAACGCAGCGCCATTTACAGCAGCAATCACGGGCTTGGGGCTCTCCAGAATACCCTTCAGCACATCCGGGTACGGCACCGATCGACCACCGTCGATCACCTCGCCAGGCGGGCTTTTGAGATCCGCGCCTGCGCAGAACGCAGGTCCGGAGCCCGTGATGACAATTGAACGCACGGTTGAATCTTCGTTTGCTGCCTGCAGATGGTCGTAAAGCTCCGCCACCAGTATCGCTGACAGGGCATTGCGATTCTGCGGGCGGTTCAAGGTAATCCAGGCC
>CBDUDJ010000255.1:0-4646 GCA_965365885.1 uncultured Gammaproteobacteria bacterium | reverse complement strand
GGTGGCGGTAACTGGGGTGGCGCCGGTGAGCCCGGCACGCCAACAGTTGCCCCGGCACTTGCCAATGCAATCTTTGATGCAACGAAGACCCGGATCCGGCAATTACCAGTGCAGATCTACGACCTCAATTTCCGCATCGAAGAAACCGGGTGAAACTCGGCCGCGGGCAGATGATCGAGTCACGCAGATGGGTCATGTTGCTGAGTTCAATTGTTCTTGCGGGCGCGGGATGTGACCAGGCGGGTGCTCCCGAGGCGAGCCAGGCGCGACAGCCGAACGTCGTCATTCTTTTCGCTGACGACATGGGGTATGGCGACCCGTCGAGCTACGGCCATCCAACGATCCTCACACCCAACATCGACCGGCTTGCTGCGGAGGGCCAGAGATGGACGGATTTTTATGTCGCCGCACCGGTTTGCTCGCCAAGTCGTGGTTCGTTGCTCACCGGTAAGCTGCCGGTTAGAAGCGGCCTTTATGGTCGGCAATTGCGGGTTATGTTTCCCGACGATCCGGGCGGTATCCCGGATGACGAAACCACCCTCGCCGAGTTCCTCAATTCGGCGGGGTATGCCACCGGAATATTCGGCAAGTGGCACCTGGGTGACAGGGCTGAGGCACTTCCGACACGACATGGATTCGATCGCTGGTTCGGTGTGCCGTTCTCAAACGATATGCGCTGGACCGTTGGCTTGACGACGACGGAACTCATCGAAGCTCGTATCGCAGGACAGATGACGCAATATACCGAAACGCTTGCGTTGCGGCTTAAACTAACGTTCGCGCCAAAGTCTGAGTACTGGAATATCCCACTGATGACCAGTACAACGAACACGTCCGGTCATGATGATCAGGTCATCGAGCAACCGGCCGATCAGACTTTACTGACAAAGAAATACACGCAAGCGGCGGTCGAGTTCGTTGCTGAGCAGGCTGCAGCGGATACACCGTTTTTCATCTATCTGCCATATTCCATGCCGCACATCCCGTTGTTCCCCAGTGCGGACTTTTCCGGCCACAGCCGTGCCGGTCGGTATGGCGACGTGATAGAAGAGATCGACTGGAGCGTGGGCCGTATTCGGGCAGCGCTCGAGGCGGCGGGCGTTGCTGACAACACTCTGCTCATGGTGACCAGCGACAATGGCCCGTGGTTGACGATGCGCCACCACGGCGGTTCAGCCGGACCGTTGAGCAACGGCAAGGGCACAGTATTCGAAGGTGGCATGCGAGTACCGGCAGTATTCTGGTGGCCCGGCCGGATAAAGCCCGGGGTGGTGCACGATATCGGCAGCACGCTGGACATGTACGCAACTACCGCTGAGCTCGCCGGGCTGCCGCTGCCTGAGGGAGTGGCGACGGACAGTATCAGCATGGCGGCAACGTTACTCGAAGGCGCACCCGGAACTCGCTCCACGCTCGCCTATTACCGCGGGCATGAACTACAGGCATTTCGTAAAGACCAGTACAAAGCCATGTTCATCTCAGAAGGCTCGTATGGTGATCCACCACAGAGGACGGTGCATGACGCGCCGTTGTTGTTCGATCTCGATCAGGACCCTGGTGAACGTTACGAACTAAGTGCGCAGATGCCACAAATCGTGGCCGAACTGGTTGCCGCTGCAGAGGAACATCGAGCGAGCTTCACGCAAGCGGCACCTATTTTCGATGCCCGTCTGGCGGCAACTTCGAACACGAGTGATTGAGAGAAATCGATCTATTTCGGGCGGCGAATCCAGCGGCTCGTCGCGGCCACGTCTTCGATCTGATTGCCCGCTTTCTGCCAGCCGCCAAACCCATCTTCCAGATGAGCGACGTTGGAGAATCCCAGGTTCTTCAAAGCAAGGACTGCCAATACTGAACGACCGCCACCGGCGCAGAAGAGGATTGTTCTGCGATCTTCCTGAAAATAGTCGCGGAAATAGGGTCCTTCCGGATCCGCCCAGAATTCCAGCATGCCCCGCGGCGCGTGCTTCGCACCCGGAATTGTGCCGAGGTCGACGCGTTCCTGGATTTCCCGGATGTCGAGCAGCAACAGATCGGGATTATTGGCCTGCTCCGCGAGCAGATCCTCGACGCTGAGATTCTCGATCTCCTTCTTTAGCTGTGTAACCTCGGCGAAGATGCTTTTGATTGGCATGGGGAATTCACCTTTCGTTTCTCGTTGATTATATAGTGTCCTGTACGCTGCTTATAATTACCCGATACCCATTAGAAACCAACGGTAAAATCTACGGTCAAAATAATTTGCTGTATTTGAAGTTGAGGAAAACATGAAGTTGAGGATTAGCTGATGCGCTCGATTCTTTCATTGCTCTTTGCAGTGTCTCTTGCGTTGATCGTATTGTCAGGTGCTAAAGCGAACGCCGCGCTTCCGGGAGCTTTGCCGGATGGATCACTGATGCCGAGCCTGGCGCCGATGCTTGAAAAGACCTCTCCGGCTGTTGTCAACATCGCAACATATACCACGGTGCAGGTTCGCAACCCTTTACTGGAAGATCCCTTTTTCAGACGTTTCTTCAACGTTCCCGACAGCCGACGCTACCGCAGAACGCAGAGCGCGGGTTCAGGCGTGGTGGTGGATGCGGCCAATGGTTACATAGTGACGAACAATCATGTCATACAGCGCGCAGATGAGATCACCATTACGTTTTCCGATGGGCGCTCACTGCCGGCAACGCTGGTGGGTGCCGATCCCCAGGTTGATCTTGCAGTGCTGAAAGTCGCGCCGGAAGAACTCACCGAAATATCCTTTGCGGATTCCAGCGTGCTTAGAGTAGGCGATTTCGTGGTTGCGATCGGTAATCCGTTCGGCCTGAGTCAAACAGTTACCAGCGGTATCGTCAGTGCACTCGGGCGCAGCGGTCTTGGGATTGAGGGCTACGAAGATTTCATACAGACGGATGCCTCTATCAACCCGGGAAATTCCGGCGGTGCTCTGGTGGATCTGAATGGCAGGCTCGTTGGAATCAATACGGCGATACTTGCACCCAGCGGTGGCAACGTGGGGATCGGCTTCGCTATCCCTGCGAACATGGTGGAGGCCATCATGGGCGAACTGATTGCAAATGGTGAGGTTCGACGAGGCTATATCGGTTTGGCCGTGCAGGGGCTCAACATACAACTCGCCGAGGCGTTCGGTGTCGAGCGACAAGAAGGCGTCGTGGTAGTCGAGGTTGAGCCGGAGAGCGCCGCAGCAGAAGCAGGACTGGAGGCAGGAGACATCATCACTCGCGTGGATGATCGGAACATTTCCGCGATATCCGATTTTCACAGTCAGGCCGCCGTCACCTTCATCGGTGATGAACTCAGTGTTGAGTTCGTCCGCGATGGCAAGCTGCGCAAAGTCGATTTCAAGATTCGCGATGACAACCTCGAAAAGATGGGGGGCGAGCGTATAGATCGCAGGATGCGTGGCACCGAATTGCAGAATTTCCGCAACGACGAATCAGCGCTGGGTTCGGGAGTACTTGTGACGCAAGTCGATTCCAGCAGCGCAGCCTGGCAGTTCGGGCTGCGCCCCGGTGATATCCTGGTGGGTGCGAATCGTCGATCCGTGCGCAGTCTGGCGGACTTGCGGGAGAGTGCGCGCACGAGCAGTAAGCAACTCCTGCTGCGCGTCTACCGCTCCGGAAAGTACGGCTACGTCGCTATCCGCTGATCGGCAGTTTGCGTAGGGCTGGTCGGAGTCTGGCGTCGTGCTCGGCAACACGCTGCTAGTCGAACAGTATGACCGACCGGGCGACTTCACCCGTCTCCAGTGCGGCAAGGCCTTCGTTGACGTCGTCCAGCTTTATGGTTCGTGAGATCAGATCGTCAAGGTGCAATCGACCCTGCAGATAAAAATCCACAAATCGTGGCATGTCGACACGAAACCGGTTTGATCCCATGTTGGATCCCTGCAGTGTTCGTTCCATGAGAAATTCAGGGCCGTGTATTTCGATGTTCACGCCGACCGGAATCATGCCGATAATCGTTGCGGTGCCGCCGCGGGCGAGCATCTTGAAGGACTGTTCTGCCGTTTGCTTCAGACCGATTGCTTCGAAGGAGTAGTGCACGCCGCCACTCGTCAGTTCGCGAACCGCTTCGATGGGGTCGACCTCAGCCGCATTGACGACGTCGGTGGCACCGAATTTGCGAGCGAGATCGAGCTTTGAGGCGACTCTATCCACCGCGATGATTCGCGCGGCTCCGGCAATGGCGGCGCCGTTGATCGCCGAGAGTCCAACGCCACCGCAACCGATCACCGCAACCGAAGTGCCGGGCTCGACCTTCGCTGTGTGAATGACTGCCCCGACGCCAGTGGTGACACCACAACCGATCAGCGCCGCTTGTGGAAACGGCATATCGTCGCGGACTTTGGCGACCGCATGTTCGTGGACGAGCATCATTTCAGCGAAGGACGAAAGATTCAGAAACTGCCAGATGTTTTCAGAGCCACTCGACAAGCGAGGTGGGGCATCCGGCGCGCGCTGCAATTCCGGCTCTGCACACAACGACATGTGACCGGTCAGACAGTGTTCACAGTGACCACAGAACGCAGACAGGCAGGTGATGACATGATCGCCCGGTTTGACGTAGGTGACGTCACTGCCCACGGCTTCGACCACACCGGCTGATTCGTGGCCGAGCACAGCCGGCAGGGGGGAGAG
>CBDUDJ010000254.1:0-4651 GCA_965365885.1 uncultured Gammaproteobacteria bacterium | reverse complement strand
GCGAACGCATCGCCACTTTCGAGGAGGTCGAGCAGGCTTATCTGGTTTGCGCTGAGCCCCAAGTGGAACTCTGGTTTGAAGCAAAAACCGATCCATTTGACCCTAACAACACGACACCGTCGGAACAATTCATCGAGGAGCTCGCAAAGATTCTTCCAGTGAGTCGGCTGTTCGCCCGCACAGTGCTGATCGCATTTGACTGGCGTCTGCTTGCGATCGCCAAAGCAACAATGCCAGGTATACAAACAGGGTTTCTGACCATCGACTTCTCCTGGCTGCCGAACTACGCATCGGCCAACACAAGCGAACGGACCGGTTGGTTCGGCGACTACAACCCCGCAAACTACGCTGACAGTGCTCCTCGGGCTGTGAAGGCTGCCGGCGGCACTTACTGGTCCCCCTACTTTCGCGATCTCGACCGCAACACTGTCGACGAAGCACACGATCTGGGCATTAAGGTGTCATCCTGGGGTGCGGATACTGAAGAAGAGATTTCGCAAGCGCTGGAGGCCGGAGTGGACAGTCTGACAACCGCTTATGTCGATCGAGCGAGGAGGCTTCTTTCGGCGATGCGGATCTAGCTTCTATCCAGCACAACACGCAGAGGAACCTTTTTTGGCCAACAACAGCTTTCGTGCGGGGTTCAGTCTTTTACGAAATCCCAACGTCGGAAGGATGTTCATCGCCTATCTGGTGAGCTACACCGGTACAGCAATGGCGCCGATTGCCATGGCGTTCGGCGTTCTTGAATTAACGGGCTCAACTTCAGACGCATCGATCGTCATAGCCGCGCCTACGCTGGCATCTATTGTGGTGTTGCTCCTCGGCGGCGTTCTCGCGGATAGAACTTCACGCCAACGCGTTATCTACAGTGCGGAACTGCTCGCGATGGTGGCACAGTTCTTCCTCGCATTTCTGTTTCTATCCAATCTTGCCACGGTGCCCTGGTTGACATTCTTCATGCTGATTAACGGCATTGCGATGGCTTTCCATGCACCTGCGGCCACGGGCTTGATTATCCAGCTCGTTGACAAAGAAGATCTGCAGGCGGCAAACGCGCTTCTAGGCACAGCACGAAACGGCGCGATTGCTGGAGGTGCTGCGCTGGGTGGAATACTCGTCGCAACCTTTGGCGCAGGAACGACATTGCTGATCGATGCGGTCTCCTTTGGTTTCTCAGCGATCCTCGTCATTTCGTTGAAACCGAAACTGCAGATCACGCCTGAGGTGGCATCCGTCTTTGAAGATCTGCGCCTTGGCTGGCGGGAATTCACATCCCATACCTGGTTATGGGTCATCGTGATCCAATTCTCTTTGATCGTTGCTGCTAGCGAAGGGGTGTTTGGCTTGATCGGACCGGCGGTAACCCGCGAGCAAATGGGCGGCGCGGCCGATTGGGGTTTCATCGCTTCCGGGTTTGGTGTCGGCACTCTGGTCGGCGGTCTCATTGGAATGAAAGTGCGGCCAAAATATCCGATGAGATTCGCCACTCTCTGCGTTTTCTTTTTCATCGGAGTCGAGCTCACGCTGGCAGTACCCATGTCCCTCTACATTATCGCTTTTGCAGCGTTCATCAGCGGCTTCGCAGGGCAACTCTTTGCCGTACTGTGGTATACCACTCTGCAAATGAAAGTCCCTGCGCACCTGCTATCCAGAGTCAGTGCATACGATCACCTGGGGTCGATCGTCCTGGCACCGCTGGGTATTGTCGCGGCTGGAATTTTATTCGAAGTAATCGGTTTCCGACTCACACTCATCATCGCGGCGTTGACGGTTCTCGTGCCAACGATCTTTGCGTTCTGCGTACGCGACGTGCGGATGGTGACGAACGATTGAATCGTGTCTCACTCGCCTCTCAGTGCCTGCGTAATCGGCAACCTCGCGGCGCGTATTGCCGGAAGCAGACCGCCGATAAACCCCAGCAGCAACGCCCAGACGAGCCCGGTGACCGCAAGATCAGGCGTGACTCTGAACGCGAACGCGACCTGAGTTGAGGTGGCATTGTTGAAGACGGAAGTGGCATAACCATCCAGCGCCAGAAAAACCAACAGTGCACCCGAGATGCCCCCAACCACAGCAAGCAGCATGGCTTCGACCATCACTGAGGTGATGACGCTGCCTCTACTGAAGCCGATCGTTCGCAGAATAGCGATCTCCGAGGTACGCCGACTCACAGCCACATACATGGTGTTGAGCGCAGCCAGCACCGAGCCGATCGCCATGATTCCGGCGATAAAATAGGCAAACGTGGAGATCAGGGCCGCCCTGTCCGCCATCTGTCTGGCATAAAACTCCGGTTCCGGAATCACCGCCAGATTCAGCCTGAGATCACCTTCAAGCCGTTGAGCGACAGCGTCAACAGTTGCATCGGCTGCCAATCGGGCGCGAACAACGCTCACACCGCCCGGGCGCCGAAAGACATCCTGGCCGACTGCCACATCGAGCCAGATCTCCGATTCCACCGCGGTGTCTGCGGCAGCAAAATGACCAACCACCGTCCAGACGACTGTTCGCGCCTCGACTCGATCACCAATCTCGAGTCCTTCGTAGCGGGCCGCCGCCTTCACACCTACGATAATTTCGCTCGTTCCGAACTCGAATGCACGGCCTTGCACAATTTCCACTTCATCGCGTAACTCGAATGCCGCCGCCGAGACGCCCCGGCCAGCAACGTCGACCGCCATGCCGGTGCCACGCTCGTTCATCGCAATCGTTACATAGATCTCGCCGCTGGCGACTTCAATGTCAGTCGAAGTTTCGAGCAGTCCCAGTTGTTCCGAGGTAATCCAGCCGCTCAACTCGTTGTTGCTGTCACCGCGGACGATGAGAACGCGGTCAGGTCTCGCAATTTCCGTAAGAGAAGCGCGAAACCCCGTTGACATGGCAAGCAGACCGAGCAGGACCGCAACCACGCCGCCAATTCCCACAACGATAATGACGCTTGCACCAATCCTCGATGGGAGGTTCGAGAGATTGAGAAAAGTTACCCCCAGAGTTTCTTTGAGCATTTCAGTGAACTTCCCGCAACGCGTCCACTATCGTCAGCCTCCGGGCAGCGAGCGCCGAAGGGATCGAAATTGACACACCCATTCCACCCGCGATGGCCAACGCGATGATGGCATCCATCCAGCGCAGCTGAAACGAAGCCATCCTGAAAACCGAGCGTTTTCATGACTGCAAGTTCCGGCACGCGCTCTCGGAAAGACAGAGATGTGACATTTGCCGTCAATAGAATGATCGTGAAGAAGACAGCTACCAGAATCAGTGTGGTGATCACACCCATGTCCCCAAGCTGGTTCGCAAACTGTCGAGCGTAGTCGTCTTCGGATCGTGAGCGCGTGGGATCCGGCGAATTTTCGAACAACGCATCGATAGTATCGATGACGGACTTGGGATCCGAGCCGTCTGCCAATCGCGCGACCATCCAATTGGTCATGTCTTGCGCCCAGAAGATGGCGGCCTCGTTAAAATACTCATATTGAATCAGAAACGCCGGCTGCACACGGCCACCCTGTTCGAGAGAGTAAGTGCCGGCAAGTTCGAACTGCCACCCCCAGGAGTTATCTTCTTTGGGCCAGATGTCGCCGACAATCGGGATCAAGTCGCCAACCTGCCAGCCGAACTCATCAACGATGATGTCCGAGACGATGACGGCGCGCCGTGATGATTGAAATCGCTGGAGGGTATCCGCGCTCACCTGTAATTCCGGGAAAACGTCGAAGTACTGCGCGGGATCAATAACCAGTTTAGCGAAGGCGTTGCCGGGTTCCTGGTAGTAACCGCCGAACCAGATCGACGGCGTCATACTACGAATTCCAGACAACTGACGAATTGCATGAACGTGCGCGATAGGCAGATTGTCGGTCATGGAATAGCGGGCATCTATATACAGCCGCTGAGGTCCCTCAACCTGTGCGCCGCCAGCAAACGCCGCTGCAATGGCTCTGAGCAACATGAACAACAAAAACGCAATCATCAACGTCGCGCAGGTGAGCGCCGTGCGGGTAGGTTTCCGCATGAGATTAGTGGCTATAAGAGACAGTCCTGTCAATCGATCGCCTTAATACCTAACGGGTTTTTGCTCAGCTGGACCACATATACGTGGAATCCCCTGATTTCACCATAGCAGGCGCCTGGACTAGTATGATGGGTTGTGCTTGGAGAGGTGCATGGCCCGAACAGAACAAATATCGCCAGCTACCGCGTCCATTCCAGCGGATAAGCCACCCGTAGTGGCTGCAGCACATCGCAGAGTTTTGAACTCAAGTAACCTGCTGGTTGCGATGTTGACCGTGTTGGCCACCGGCTGGGGCGCATGGTGGCTTTATGACCGTCTAACCAATGTGTACATACTCGACGCCCGCGTCGCATCGGACATGCTGTTGCTCAGCAGCCGGGTGCCTGGCTGGATCATCGACCTGCCAGTCACGGAATCTCAAACGGTAACCGAAGGCGAGTCATTACTCCGAGTGGACGATCGGGCCGCTAAAGCTCGATTGGGTGAACTCAAGGCAGGCGTCGATGTACTCGATTCATCAATCAGCGCATTGATTTCACAAATCGAGCTGCAGGACAATCTGACTACCAGCCGCATCGCTGCTGCAAGGGCCAAACTGGAGGCAGCGAAGTCGATACCCGCCGATGAACAACC
>CBDUDJ010000253.1:0-4654 GCA_965365885.1 uncultured Gammaproteobacteria bacterium | reverse complement strand
CTTGATGATGAACCTGCGCTCGCGTTGGAGCGGTATCTGTACCGGTGATCAGGGGATTTTCGTACATCGTGATCTCCTCGACCGGGTCGGCGGAGTGCCCGATCAGCCATTGATGGAAGACATTGAGCTGTGCCGTCGTCTGAAACGTCTGTGCCAGCCAGACTGCCCGAGGATCGGTCTGGTGACAGCCGCCAGACGTTGGCGGCGGCGTGGTGTGCTCGCGACCATCATCGAGATGTGGAGCTTTCGACTGCGCTACTGGTGGGGCGCAGACCCGGTTGCTCTCGCGAGTGAGTACTATGGTTGAGCCTCCGAACCGTCGTCGGCTGTGTGTTTTCGCGCGTGCACCTAACCGTGGACGAGTGAAGACCCGCCTGGCGGCTGGCTCAGACCAGACCGTTGCGCTGGCTGCGCACATTGAACTCGTAGAGGGAACCCTGAAACGTTGCAGCACTGCCACCGAGCCTGGAAATGAGTTCGACTCCGAAAGGATCCCCGACTACCAGACAGAGTTGTGGCTGGCAGATGCAGAGCAAGGAGATCCGCTCGTCGAGCAGTGGATCGGTGCCTATGATCTACGGTTGCGCAGGCAGCAAGGAGAAAACCTGGGTCAACGGATGCGGTTCACGCTGGCGGCAACGCTGGCGGACGATGCCATCCCGGTTCTTATCGGCACCGATTGCCCTGACATCGACAGCCAGTATGTGCGGGACGCATTCAAGGCGCTGGCTGCAAGCGATGTGGTGCTCGGACCGGCGGAAGATGGGGGTTATGGGCTGATCGGGGTCAAACAGGACCTGCCGGGACTGTTTACCGACATCGATTGGGGAAGCTCTCAGGTGCTGGCGCAGACTCTGCTCCGCGCAGATCGTTCCGGCGCCACCGTGGCGCTGCTGGAAACCGTGTTCGACGTCGATACGATTGACGACTGGTTACGATATCAGACGATGCAGAAATTAAAAACCTAGCCTGCGGTTTTCGATAACGTCTGAATGAAATGCTCGAGTCGTCGTCTGTTGGTGACGCTCATCTCAGTCAATTCGATACCGCAGGTCAGGGTGTTTGATTTTTTGTTGTAGTTGAAATGCCTGATGGCGCCCCTGGCATCAAACTCCAGCAATCCGGGTGCCTTGATCGCGCAGGATCGCAACTCTTCGTCGGTGGCGATGGGTGGATCCATAGGACCATCAATCTCGACACGGCAGCCGCCTGCGGAAATGTCGATCACCCGACCAATGACGCTCTCACGGTCACTGTTTCCCCGTCGTACCAGCGTCGCTCTGCTGTCGCTTGTTAAAACTTTGAGTGGCAAGCGGAAACGGGCCGTACGCCGACGTTGCTGATAGAGCACGGAGCTGGGGAGACTGATTCGATAGAAGGGCAGACCGCGCTCGGAGTCGATTTTGAGAATCCGATTGTCCTCGCTGTGCAGGTAGAGGCCGGCGGAACGACCGGAGAAGGAAAGCGTCCGGCCTCTGGTCATGAGCTGACGGCCCGATCGCGGTCGAATGTCTTCAAGCAGCAACTCGGAGTTGTTGACGTCAAGAATTTTGGCGGAGTACAGCGTGCGGTCACTACTGAATCGCAACTGCAGCTCAGCACGTTGATCCCTCAGCGTTTTGAGCGCTCGGGTGATGTCGTCGGTTTTATGAAGATAGGTGGTGTAAATCGAGCCGGGGCGATCGGCCACCTGTGCTGACTGTGTCGCTTCTGCCATGCCTGCTCCGCTGAAAGATCTTTCAAGGCTCGGGCAATGATTACCCGTCTTTGCGAGTCGGCATCCGTTCCGGTGATTTACGTGAATCAATTCACAGGAAGATTGTTGAATGGGACGCCGGACAATACCGTTAACTGGTTGGTAGTCTCAAGGCGCGAAGCCACTCGTCTGAAAAAGTGTGACCTGTATCATGTCTGCGGTGAATAATCAGTTCCGGGAGGCCGCGAGATCTCGAATTCGGCCAATCATCGCACGCAAGCCATTGCCGCGTGTAGCGCTCAGATGCTTGAGCAACGCCAACTCCTCGAACAGCGCCTCGATATCGAACTCGAGAATTTCAGCGGGTGTTCGGTTGTCATAGACGGACAGCACGATCGCGATCAGCCCGCGCACGATGTGGGCATCACTATCAATCTTCAGCGAAACTTTGTTACTCACGCTGTCAAAATCGGCTGTCAGCCACACCTGACTCTGACAGCCGCGGACGATAAACTCCTCCGTTTTTTCAGACTCCGCGAAGTGCGGCAGAGATTTACCCAGATCGATGATAAAGCGGTATTTGTCTTCCCAGTCGTCGAAGAAGTCGAACGACTCAACGATTTCTGCAGAGTCCATGATTCAGAACAAGCCCAGTTCCAACTGCGCCTCTTCGCTCATGCGATCTCTCGACCAGGGTGGATCGAATACCAGGTCGACGTCGACTCGCTCGACAAAGGGCACCATGGC
This sequence comes from uncultured Gammaproteobacteria bacterium, assembly GCA_965365885.1. Taxonomy (GTDB): domain Bacteria; phylum Pseudomonadota; class Gammaproteobacteria; order Pseudomonadales; family Azotimanducaceae; genus SZUA-309. Next base: position 2,211 of record CBDUDJ010000253.1, on the reverse strand, counting down.
TACCCGGCGCTCTACGTCAGCGACCAGGACATCGCCCATCCCACAACCGGGTGCGGTGAGCGTCATGGAAATCCGAACGACTCGATCTGCGCCGATACCGACATCGTAGATGAGCCCGAGGTCCACAATGTTGACGGGAATCTCCGGATCGAAAACCGAGGCCAGTGCCTGGGCCACCTGCTCGGCGTCGATGTTGCCATCCGCAGGCTCAACAAACTCCAGAGTTTCTGGTTTGAATCCCAACGCGTCGGCGTCCCGGCTGTCGATTCTGGCCATGTTGCCTTCGACGATCACCGTGTAGGTGCCACCCAGACTCTGGGTGAGTGTGACAAAGGTCGATCCTGGAATGGTGATCGGATCACCAGTGGGTACCAACCTGGCAGGACAGTCGCGGGTGGTGGCTATCAGTCGACGTTCCAAGCGCCTGTCCTAGTGAGCGGGCTTAACGGAAAAGCTCTCACCACAGCCGCAATAGCTTTCAGCGTTGGGGTTCTTGAACTTGAGGCTGGCGTTCAATCCTTCGACTATGTAGTCGATTTCAGTCCCGAGGATAAGCGGCAGCTCGTCCTGGCGAACGTAGACGTCCAGGCTTCCCAGCTCGAAGCGTTTGTCGCTGTCTTCCGGGCCGTCGATGTAGTCGAGCGTGTACTTGAAGCCGTTGCAACCGCTCTCCTTCACACCCAGGCGCAGATACTGGTGCCCTGAGCGCAGGACCTGCGAGGCAATATGATCTTGCGCCGCTTCGGTGACGGAGATCTGTGAGGGATCAAAGGTCGTCGCGGTCATGATCGGTGTCTCCAGTTGGACCCGGTTTTAAACAGCATCAAAGAAAACTCAGTGTCTTGCGGATCGCCATGATGAAACGCTCTACATCTTCCAGTGAATTATACAGGCCAAATGATGCCCGGACTGTGCCTGGTATCTGCAATCGGTTCATCAGTGGCATTGTACAGTGATGGCCCGTGCGCACGGCAATTCCCTGCTGATCGAGCAGAGTACCGATATCGTGAGGGTGGCTGCCTGCCACCAGGAACGATATCGCGCCGACCCGATGCTCCGGCTCTCCTACCAGCGTAATCTCCGGCATCTGTTTGAGTTGGCTGACGCAGGTTTCGAGCAGGGTGGTTTCGTGTTTCTGCAGGGCTTCCCAGTCCTGGCCGGTCAGGTAGTCGATGGCCGCGCCAAGCCCGATGGCACCGGCGATGTTCGGAGTGCCGGCCTCATATTTGTAGGGTAGTGTGTTGTAGCTGGATGATTCGAGACTGACGTGCTCGATCATCTCTCCACCTCCCTGCCAGGGAGGCAGGTCATTGAGCAACGAGCGCTTGCCGTAGAGCACGCCGATACCTGTTGGGCCGTACATCTTGTGTCCGGAGCCTGCATAGAAGTCGCAGCCGAGATCTTGTACATCCACCGGTACATGAGCCAGTGCCTGTGCTCCATCGACCAGCACAACAGCCCCTCTGTCCTGGGCCATGCTCACCAGGCGCTTCAGAGGATGGACAGTGCCGAGTGCATTGGAAACGTGGCCGAGAGCGACGATGCTGGGTTCGAGATCGAGTTTCGCTTGAAAATCCAGTAGATCGATCTCACCTTCAGGAGTGGCGATGGCAGCGATGAGTTCCGCACCGGTTGCCTCGGCAAGCATCTGCCAGGGTACGATGTTCGAGTGATGTTCCAATTCCGTGATGAGAATTCGGTCGCCTGGGCCGAGGCGGTCGCGCTGAACCTGGGCCACGAGGTTGAGGGCTGCCGTGGTGCCTGAGGTAAAGAGTATTTCCTCGCTGTACGCCGCGTTGACGAACCGCTGCGCCGAAACACGGGCGGCCTCGTAGGACTGAGTCGCTTGATCCGCGAGGCCGTGTGCAGCGCGGTGAACGTTGGCGTTGATGGTTCGGTAGTAGTGCGAGATCGCATCGATGACCACCTGCGGTTTCTGCGTCGTGGCCGCGTTGTCGAGGTAGACCAGCGGCGCGCCGTTCATCTTCGTCGCGAGAATTGGGAAGTCCTGTCGATTCATCTTCAGCCTAGAGTTCCGGGAGGAGTCCCGGGAGGATTTCCAGCAATCCCTCGATGGCGGCGTCTTCCAGATCACCTTTGATGCATTCGTTGATAAAGGCACGGCACAGCATCTGCTTGCTCTGCTCGGGCGACAGGCCTCGTGACTGCAGGTAGAAAAGGCTCTCTTCAGAGATCTGGCCAACCGTCGCG
>CBDUDJ010000252.1:0-4654 GCA_965365885.1 uncultured Gammaproteobacteria bacterium | reverse complement strand
ACAAAAGAGGTCGAAAAGTACACGTCATGCCCGGCGATACCGCCATAGCCACCACCCTTGTCAGTCAATCCACTGATCGACTCGACGCGCTGGAAGCCATCTATGCACTCGTGGCGGAAGATTTCGCAGCGGTAAACCGACTCATCCCGCGACAACTCACCTCCGATGTACAACTCGTCGAGGAAATTGGCGAATACATCGTGGCCAGCGGTGGCAAGCGATTACGCCCGCTGATGGTGCTGCTCGGCGCACGCTGCTGCCTTGGTGACAGCCATAGCGACGCCACCAGACAGATTGAGCTCGCCGCGATCATCGAGTTTCTGCACACAGCGACACTACTCCACGACGATGTCGTTGATCGCTCCGATTTACGCCGCGGCCGGGCAACCGCCAACGCGACCTGGGGCAACGCGCCGAGCGTTCTGGTGGGAGATTTCCTCTATTCGAGAGCCTTTCAGTTGATGGTCGACCTCGGCAGTCTGGATATCATGGCAATTCTGTCAGACGCAACGAACACGATCGCAGAAGGCGAAGTGCTGCAACTCGCCAACGTCGGCAATTGTGGCATCAGCGAGGCAGAGTATCTGGAGGTGATCCGCTGTAAAACCGCGCTGCTGTTCCAGGCAGCCGCCCATACTTCTGCGGTTCTCACGAGCGGCGGCTCCCAGGCCATCGTGGCTTTGCGGGATTACGGCCTGCATTTCGGCCTTGCCTACCAATTGGTGGACGACTGGCTCGACTATGCCGGTGACACCCAGGCCATGGGGAAAAACGTTGGCGATGACCTTGCCGAAGGCAAGATGACTCTGCCCCTCATATACGCTCTGGCAAACGTCTCACCGCGACACGGGCGAACAATCCGCGAAGCGATTGCAGCGAAATCCATCGAAGCGTTGCCGGAAGTGCTGGCAATCGTGCGCGACAGCGGCGCCCTGGAATACACCCAGCAAGCCGCAAGAGCACAAAGCGACCGGGCGATAACCTGTCTCCACGCACTGCCTGACAACGAATATCGGGATGCTCTGGATGCTCTCGGCCGTTTCTGTATCGCACGACTGAGCTGAATGCAGAGAATACTGAAGACGTTTTTCCTGTCAGGTCTGATCTGCTGCGCCTGCAGCGCATTTGCCGAAGTCGAATTCGACAACTGTGAACTCACTGGCAGTCAAGGATATGGCAAGGTAGTCGCGAACTGCGCCGACATCGAGCGGCCTGTTAATCCAGCGCAACCCGATGGCGAAAAGCTTGCTATCAAAGTTGCCGTGATCTCGTCGCTGAGTCCGGATCCAAAACCGGATGCATTTACCGTGATCAACGGCGGCCCAGGCGGGTCCTCGATCGAGTTTTACGTCGATCAGGCAAGGGCTTTTCGAGCCATCCTGCGCGAACGGGATATCGTAGTTATTGATCAACGTGGCACAGGTGTCTCCAACCCGCTGGACTGCCCCAAACTCGAAGCGCTCAACACGCTTTTCGACGAAACCCAAATTGCCGCTGCAACCGATGCCTGTCTTGCCCAGTTGCCGAGCGATCCGCGTTATTTCACCACCAGCATTGCCGTCCAGGACCTCGAAGCCATTCGTGAGGCGCTCGGTTATGCCCAGCTGAACGTCTACGGCGTCTCTTACGGCACGCGAGTCGCGCAACACTACCTGCGCCGCTATCCAGACTCCGTGCGCACGCTCGTCATCGACGGCGTAGTTCCCCACGATCTTGCGCTCGGGCCAGGTGCAGCCATAAATGCACAGCGCACTTTGGACCGGCTCTTTGCGCGATGTGCGTCTACCCCGGAGTGTCACGCCGCCTATCCGGATCTGCCTCAGAGTTTTGCACGACTGAGTAGTCGACTGCGCGAGCACCGTGTCACTGTTCAGCTTGCGCATCCGGTCAGCGGCAAGATCGAGTCCCTGGATCTCGGCTATGCCCATCTCATGACTACCATCCGCATGCTGAGCTACGCGACAGAAACCGTAAGCCTCATTCCACTGATCATCGACCAGGCTGAGCGACTGGAAAACTACATTCCCATTGCCGCCAATGCGCTGCGGATCATTTCATCGCTGTCCGATGCCATCCGCCTGGGCATGCATAACGCTGTCGTTTGTGCCGAAGATCTGCCTTTTCTCGAAAATGTGGACTACGCCGAACTGCGGGCCACCTACATGGGCAGCGATCAGGTACAAGCTCTGCAGATAATCTGCGAGCGCTGGCCGCGCGGGCCAATAGATACGGATTTTCGTGAACCGCTGCAATCCAGCGTACCGACGCTCATCCTGTCAGGTGAAGAAGATCCGATCACACCACCCCTCTACGGTGAGCAGGTCGCCCAGGCGCTACCCAACAGTCTGCATCTCGTTGGCGCAGGCCAGGGCCATGGAATTTTCGCCCGTGGCTGCCTGCCGAATCTTCTGGCCGAATTTGTCCAGGCCGGCAATCTGCAACCGCTGGACACCAGTTGCGTTGAGAAACTGGCGCCAAGCCCATTTTTCGTCAACCTGATGGGTCCGACGCCGTGATCCGCGTTGACGGCCTGTCGAAATCATTCAACAAAGGCCGCATAAAAGCGCTTGATGACGTCTCCTTTGCAGCCGACGACGGTAAGGTCACAGCGCTGCTCGGGCCAAATGGCGCCGGAAAATCCACGTCATTGAGAATACTTGCGACCATCATGAATCCGGATGCCGGCACGGCATATATCGGAGACCATGAGGTCACTGCTGAGCCAATGGCGGTACGTCGGGAAATCGGCGTTCTGCCACACGCATCCGGTCTCTACGAACGGCTGACGGGGCACGAAAACATTGCCTATTTCGGTGCATTGCATGGCATCGATAAAAAAACGCTTACTGCGCGCATCAACAACCTCATCGAGCTGCTGGAGATGGAAGAGTTTGCTGCACGCAGAGTCTCAGGCTTCTCCCAGGGACAGCGGATCAAAGTTGCGCTCGCCCGCGCGATGGTCCATGACCCGAAGCACGTGGTGCTCGACGAACCCACGAACGGCCTGGATGTAATGGCAACCCGAGCTTTGCGTGAAATCATTCTGCGTCTGAAGAACGAAGGCCGCTGCGTGCTGTTCTCCAGCCACGTGATGCAGGAAGTCACAAATTTATGCGATGACGTCATTGTGATCGGCAATGGCTGCGTGAAATTTCAAGGCACGCTTGAAGCATTGAAGGCCGAAGCCGGGGAGAGCGATCTCGAGGAGGCGTTCATCAAGATCGTCGGCCCGCAGGTGGGGTCAGTCGCATGAATCGCATGCTGACGGTGCTCGTCAAGGAGTGTCGGGATAACTTTCGCGACCGGCGCACCATCATCTCGTCATTTTCACTGGCACTCCTGGGTCCGGCGCTCTTCATCGGCATGATGACGTTCGTTCTCAACACCGCAGTTGGAGAATCCACCGAACCGGTTGAATTCGCGATCGTTGGCGCCGACTACGCGCCAGAACTGGTCGCGCACCTGCAGCGCCAGAATACGATCATTCACACGATAGAGTCGGCTGATCCAAAGCAGGAAGTTGTCGACGACCTGCGCGATCTGATTCTGGTCATCCCCTCCAACTACAGCGACCGGTTTACACGCGGTGAAATCAATTCCGTCTCACTCATATATGACAGCTCCGAAATCGGCTCTAACAGACGCCACTTCGGCACGGTGCGAGGCATGATCAGATCCTACGGGAGTATGATCGGGGTCCTGCGATTACAAGTTCGCGGCGTCGAACCAACGATTACCGCACCCGTAATCGTGCAGGAAGTCGATACGGCTTCGCCTGCTGCGCGCGCGCTATCCATTCTAGCCACCCTGCCCTATCTTCTGGTCCTGGTGATTTTCATGGGCGGCTTTTACCTCGCAATCGATGCAACCGCTGGTGAACGGGAGCACGGCTCTCTCGAGCCGCTGCTGAGCCAGCCTGTATCCAGAGCACAACTGGTACTCGGAAAATTACTCGCCGCGAGCGTGTTCAGCGGTGTTTCGCTGATGGCGTTCCTCATCAGCCTGATTGCGTTCATACCTATAGTGCCGTTCCACAAAGTTGGGATGTCACTCGAGATCGGACCGCTTTCCGCAGTCGCTATATTCTTCATTGCCATACCGCTGATGGTATTCGGTGCAGCGCTCCTGACCGTGGTTGCCTCATTCGCAAAAAGCTACAAAGAAGCGCAAACCTATCTGACCGTTGCGATTCTCGTACCCACTTTGCCACTGATCGTCGCGCAACTGATGAATGTCGAATCTTCAGCACAACTGATGCTTGTACCCAGTCTCAGTCAGGCAACGCTGATTGGCGAGATAATGACCGGCGCGCCGATAAACGCTGTGCATGTTGTACTCTCTGTAGTCGCAACCAGCGCAGGCGCAGCGCTCCTCGCCTGGTTCGCCATCAGGCTTTACAGTCGCGAACAAATCCTCATCTGATGTTGTTCTCAGCCGGCACTCGCTCGTACAATACGCGCCCCGCGGGGAGACTTCGCCGTCAGGAATTCGGAGTGTAGCTCAGCTTGGTAGAGCACTACGTTCGGGACGTAGGGGCCGGAGGTTCAAATCCTCTCACTCCGACCAAATTCATATAGGGCATCTTTCGATATAACTGCAACCTCCGGCCCTGGCCGGAGCCGTGCGACGGCCGGTTAAATCCTCTCACTCCGAC
>CBDUDJ010000251.1:0-4664 GCA_965365885.1 uncultured Gammaproteobacteria bacterium | reverse complement strand
GGCCGCGCACGATCAGCAATGGCTTGGGTGTCACGTCGGTCAGCGGCCTCAGACGTTTGCCACGACCCGCGGCGAGAATCATCGCTCGCATAGTTTTCTGCCTGCCGGATGGCCTGGGAGATCGTATCTTTGCCTGCAAAGCTCAAGCTCAGCCATTGCGTGCTGCCACAGCGTGATGGGCGTCTTTTTTGCGGCCATCGAGCCAATTGCCCAGTGGCTGCAGATCCGGATACCTGAGACAAACGCCGACCAGGCGGGCCAGAACCGGTTCGATGTAAGCGAGATGGCTCTTTTTACCATCCCGCGCCGCCAGCCGCGCGAATATGCCAATCGCTTTCAGCTGCCGTTGTGCTGCCGTCCAGTCCAGGGCCCTGGCAAAGGCTGAAGGCGAAAGCTCAATGGGTGTCAATGCAAGGTAGCGGGAACACCAGTGGTGGATTTCGGGCTCGCTGAACTTGTAGTAGCAATCGCGTAGGAGAGATGCCAGGTCATAGCTGACGGGTCCGATCAACGCGTCCTGAAAATCGACGACGCCGAGATTGCCGGTGGCGTCATACAGCAGATTGCGGCAGTGGAAGTCGCGATGGATACAACACTGTGGCTGATCCTGGGTTTGCTCGATCAGTTGGCCGAAGATGTCTTCTAGCTCGTGTGGCAACGCGAGATTCAGCATGTCGCCAACAAACCACTCGCTGAAGATGCCGAGTTCGTCTGCGAAGCGCTCAACCGTGTAGGGGGCGATCCCGCGATCCTCTATTGCCTGGATGCGAATCAGAGTGTCGATGGCCGCCTCCAATGCCAGCTCCTTTCGGTCGCTCGCGTAGACGGCTTCGAGATCCCAGGATCCCAGATCGCTCAGCAGGAACCAGCCTGAGTCCGTATCCTGCGCCAGGATCTCAGGGACGCCGATGCCACCGCTGCGAAACACTTCCGCGATGTGGATGAACGCGGCGTTGTTCTCCTGCGCAGGGGGTGCCGCCATCACGATGAAGCTCTGCTCGCGTATCTGGGTTGACACGATTCGGTAGAACTGGCGAAAACTTGCCTCGACTCGCAGTGCGGAGGACGTAAATTCCTCAGCACCCGTCAGGCGCTGCAGCTGCGGCGTCAACCACTGGCGCAGGCTGGCATCCAGAGTGGCTGGCGGGGGGTGCTGGTCGGCTATCATCTCGCCATTGTAGCTCGGGATGGCGTCGCCTGGGATGATGCCCCGGCGGAACCGGGGAGACCATCGTGCTCCGCCAGACACCAGAGTTGATGCTGTCGTCAGGTGCAGGTGGCGAGTTAAATCCGCCTCGCCAATCCCGTATGATCGCTGCATGACATCATGGCAGACAAATCTCCTGCTGAGTTGCATCGCAGTACTGTTGATGCCCGTGAGCGCGCGGTCTGCCGATTCCGGTGATGGCGTTGCCGATGAACGGCGCCGTGCACTTGCCGCTCAGTTCTGGAAATCGCGCGCTGAGTTGTCCGCGTCCGCCGCCGCCGAGCTGCCTGAATATTGCGAGGGCGCCTATCAGCTGCCGGTCAGCCGCTACCCCGGATCGGTTCGCGACGAGGACTATCCCATCGAAGCTGAGGCTCAAGCCGTCGAGTACTGGGATTCCGGTGACGTGACGCTGCAGGGAGATGTTCGGATACAGCAGGGCAACCGCAGTCTGCGCGCGCCGGTAGCCCATCTCAATCATAAGACGCGTGAAGGCAGCGCCGACGGCGGCGTTCTGCTCGAACAGACCGACGTTCTCCTGGCCGGTGAGAGTGCACAGCTCAATCTGGATTCGAAAAAAGTTACGTTGCAGGAGGTGGATTTTCTACTCATCGGACCTGAATTTCGCGGTAACGCATCTGAGGTCAGGAGCAATGAAGATGGCGATCTGACTGTCGCGCAAGGCACGTTTACCCGGTGTGAGCCGGGTAATAACAATTGGCGGATTCAATCGAAATCAATCCTGATAGAAGAAGACAACATTTTTGGTACGGCCCGCCACGCGGTGCTGCGGGTGAAAGGGGTGCCGGTTTTTTATACACCTTATTTGAGTTTTCCTGTTTCTGACCAGCGCAAGTCCGGCTTCCTCTTTCCGGGGCTCGGTTACTCGGATAAAGACGGACTTGATGTCACTTTGCCATACTATTTCAATATTGCGCCGAACTTAGATGCGACCCTCATTCCCAGATACCTGGGCGACCGTGGCACCGGGGCTGAGGGGGAAATGCGACATCTTTCCTCCTGGGAAGAATCGACGTTGAGCGGTGCATTTCTACCGGAGGATGACCTTTACAACGGCAATTTCAGCAAGGACGATTTCGACGATCTGGCAGATGCCGGGTTGGTCAGCGGTGAGTTTGAGCCGGCCGATCGCTGGCTCTACGCGCTGGACCACCGAGGTGGCTTCGGCAAGTTCAGCACGCTAGTCGACTTCACTGCGGTCAGTGATCGCGACTACTTTCGGGATCTTGGGACGGATCTGAGCGTATCCAGCCGTATTGAACTCGAACGTCGGGGCGAGCTTCGTTACCGCAACGGTGGGCTATCCATGCGTTTGTGGGCCCAACGATTTCAGCGTCTGGACGCTAACCGGGCCGACCCGTACCAGCGACTGCCGGAATTTTCACTGACGTATCGTGGTAAAGAACTCGGCGCACTGCAGTGGTCGTTGGATACGAGTTATGTCAGTTTCGATCGCGACAACGATGATCTGGTGGGAAGCAATCAGGTGGTCGGAGATCGGCTGCACGTAGAGCCGAATTTTCGTTTGCCGTTCAATCGGACCTGGGGCTTTGCAGCACTTGCCGGTGGATTTCGTTACACACAGTACGATCTGCGTGATACCCAGATCGGAGTCGATGAAAAGCCAGAACGTGAAATCGGCTACGGCAGCTTTGATGCGGGACTTTTCTTCGAGCGTGAGCTCAACTGGTTCGGCGCACCGCTTGTGCACACACTCGAACCAAGATTGTTTTACCTGTATCAGGAGTTTGAAGATCAGACCGACCTGCCCCGTTTTGATACGACCGAACTGACCTTCAGCTACAATCAACTTTATCGGGACAACCGCTTCGCCGGAATTGACAGAATCGGCGACGCAGATCAGTTGTCGGTCGGGCTTACAACACGTTTCATCGGCAGCGACTCGGGCCGCGAGTACCTGCGTGCAAGCATTGGTGAGATCGTCTATTTCGACGACCGGAGGGTCAGCCTGTCTGGTCGGCCGGATGACGATGACAGCCAGAGCACGTCCGCTCTTGCCGGTGAGCTTGCGACTACGATCGGCCGTTGGCGTCTGTCGGGCAGTGTAATCTGGGATCCACACGACAGTGAGGTGGATGAAGGTGGTGGTCATCTGCAATATCGCGGTGACAACAACCATATTTTCAACCTCGGTTATCGCAACCGTCGGAGCGAGGATATCGAACAGACCGATTTTTCGCTGAAATGGCCGATTTCCCGGCGTTATTCGCTGATCGGTCGCTGGAACTATGATCTCGTGAGCGGTCGAACGATTGAGGGAATGGGTGGAATCGAGTACAACGACTGCTGCTGGCGGATTCGCCTCATCGGGCGGCGCCACCTCTCAAGCACTACCGGACGACAACTTGCCAATGTGGATGGCGATAATGGTGTTTACTTTCAGATAGTGTTCAAGGGCTTAGCGGGTGTCGGCAGCAAGCTCGAATCCGTATTGCAAGAGGGCATCAGAGGCTATAGAACTGCAGATTGAACGGAGTTACGACATGAGAATGACAGATGCGCGAATACCGCGGCCAGTATTGATACGGCGCCGGGTGCTGCTGGCCGTAGTGACGGTGTTGGGAGCTATCGCGATCAGTGGAACTGTCCGGGCGGAGTATCGGGAACTCGACGCAATTGTGGCGATCGTCGAAAGCGATGTCGTGTTGGCATCGGAGCTTCTCGAGCGACTGAAGAATATCAAAGAGCAGTATTCGCAGAGTGAGGGGCAATTGCCGCCAAACGATGTTCTCATCAGTCAGATAATGGAGCGTCTGATCATAGAGAACCTGCAACTTCAGGAAGCCGAGCGTCGCGGTGTGACGGTCGATGATGAATCGTTGACCCGGGCCGTGGGCGGTTTCGCAGACCAGAATAAGCTCTCCATCGAGGAATTTGCGCGGGCACTCGAAGCCGATGGCATGAGCTATATCGAATTTCGCGAACAGATTCGGCGGGAGATGCTCATGCAGCGACTGCGCAGAAGCCTGGTGAATCGGCGCGTCAACATCAGCGAACAGGATATAGAAGACCTGCTGAACGCGCCCTACTACCAGAAGCTGCTGTCTGATGAGTATCGCGTCGGCCACATTCTTCTGCTGATAGCCGATGAGCGGGATGAAAGCGTCGTGGATGCTGCAGAAACCGAAGCGATACAGATCGTGACAGACCTTCGTGCTGGAGCCGATTTTGCGCAGATGGCGATCTCCAAATCTGCCGGCAGCAGAGCGCTTGAAGGTGGCGACCTTGGCTGGCGCAAGGCCCCTGAGCTACCGACGTTGTTCGCCACAGAAGTTCTGGCGCTCAAAGCCGGTGAGACTGCAGTACCGATCCGCAGCGGCAGCGGGATCCACATCGTGCAGCTTCTCGAACAACGCGGTGTATGGAACGCGTGGCAGGCCGACAATGCAGGTTCCAATATAGATCGGAAGAGCAC
>CBDUDJ010000250.1:0-4676 GCA_965365885.1 uncultured Gammaproteobacteria bacterium | reverse complement strand
CCCACTAGCACCTGAAGCTAGCGTGTCTACCAATTTCACCACCTCGGCATGAAGCGGGCCGCGAAAGTTACTGAAGAGCCCCTGCTGTGTCAATCACGAGCCCGCTTGGGTTAAGGCGCGATGACGACAAAAAACACGAATAATATCAATGCTGCCAGTGTCCTCGAAGTGATGGGGAAAGCCGCCCGACCCTTGCTGTGGCGCGATTTACTTGTTGAGTTTGACCTCGACAGTGCACCTGATAAGCGCAAATTACGCAACGTGCTGCGCGGCCTCGTGCGGTCGCAGGAACTGGTGCAGGACCACAGTGGCGCATATCAGTTGCCGCGGCTCGGGTCTGTGCAGACGGGATTGCTCGAACGCCGGGGCAAAGCGCTGACGTTTGCCGGCATTCCTCTCGAATCGACTCGAAACTCCTCGCTGCGCCCGGGAGATGAGGTTGCGGCACGCGTTGACGGCGACACGGTCGCGGTGCTGGAAGTCATCGCCCGTTCGCAGGCGCCGTTGATCGGCGTAGTGCGTATACACGGTCGCACCCGCTATGTGGAGTCTTTGAGTCGGGACTACAAAGGAAAGATCTCCCTCACCGAGGAGATCCCGGGCTTCGCTGACGGTGACACGGTAACCGTGCAAGTGGTCGGCGAAGAACGGCGCGGACTCATCGGTCGTATTGTGGATCGAATCGGTCGCGGTGGCGGGGTTGAGCAGGCGGTCGAGACGATGCTCGCAAAGTTCGAGATTCCCACTGAGTGGCCGCAGGCGGTGGCGCACCAGGTCGAGCGGCTACCCAGACAGGTCCACGCAGGCCGTCACGCCGACCGGCGCTCACTCGTCGATCTGCCGCTCGTGACGATCGACGGCGAGACCGCACGCGATTTCGATGATGCGGTCTATGCGGAAAAGCGCAGAGGTGGCTGGCGCCTGGTGGTGGCGATTGCCGACGTTGCCCAATATGTTAAGAGCGGCAGCGCGCTCGATCAGACTGCCTGGGAGCGGGGCACCTCCGTGTATCTGCCTGATCGGGTGATCCCGATGCTGCCCGAGGCATTGTCGAATCACCTGTGTTCGCTGAAACCCACAGTTCCGAGACTGGCGATGGTCTGTGACATGAAGATCTCCGACAAAGGCCAGATCACGGGTTATGAATTTTACGAAGCAGTGATCCAGTCCTGGGAACGGCTGACCTACACGAGGGTGCAGGAGTATCTGGACACGGGTGCTCTGGACGTCGCAAGCCAGGTGCGGCAATCGCTTTCCCAACTGCAGGCGCTGTATGGCGCATTTCGCGCCGCCCGAGGCGAACGGGGCGCGCTCGACTTCGAAAGCCACGAAGCTCACCTGGAGTTACGCGACGGTAGAATCGCTGCCATCCATCCGATCCAGCGCAACGAGGCGCACCAGCTCATCGAAGAAGCGATGATCGCCGCCAATGTCAGTGCGGCCAGATATCTGGAAGCCGCCGAACGGCGCGCGCTCTATCGCGTCCACGACCTTCCGCCGCCAGAGAAAGTCACACAAATCCGTCAGGCATTTGCCTTTGCTGGCGTGAGATTTCCACGCGGCGATTTCACCCCTGCTGTCATTCAGCAGGCATTGGCTCAACTCAGTGGGCGCAACGATCGCTGGCTTTTTGAGATGCTCGTTCTGCGATCGCTCAGTCAGGCACTTTATTCGCCGGAGAACAAAGGCCACTTCGGTCTGGCACTGCCGCGCTATATGCACTTCACCTCCCCCATCCGCCGGTATGCGGATCTTGTCGTGCACCGGTCGATCAAAGCCGTGTTGCACGGCAGGCAACCACCGGCCACGCTCGATCAACTGCTCATCACTGGCGAACACATCTCCATGGCGGAGCGGCGCGCCGATGATGCCGTGTGGGGCGTGGAAGGCTGGTTGAAATGCGAGTACGTGGCTGACCGCGTCGGCGAGGTGTTCGATGGCATAGTCATGGGCGTGACCGATTTCGGGCTCTTTGTGGAACTCACCGGCTACTACGTGCAGGGCTTGCTGCACGTTTCGGAACTCGGTACGGATTTCTACCGCTACCACGAGGAATCCATGAGTCTGGTCGGTGAGCGATCCAATCATCGGTTCAGCCTCGGCGACGAACTGCAGGTCGTGCTGGTGGACGTCGTCCCCGAGCAGGGCAGAATGGACCTGAATCTTGCGAACAGCCGCGCCAAGAAGCCTCAGCCGAACAAGGCTCGAGACAAACCTTCTGGCGCTCGCAAAGGACAAAAAAAGCAGAGCGCGAGCCGCCGCTCGAGACGCAAAAGATGACCGACGTCTACGGCATACACGCAGTCTCCGCGGTGTTGGAGGAGGCCCCGCGGCGGGTACGCGCGGTTCACGTGCAGCGCGGCAGAAAGGATCCCCGCATTGAGGAGTTGGTGCAGAAAGCGAAAGCGGCGCGCATCCGGGTCGCATTTGTGGATAAACGCTGGCTTGACCGGATGACGAGTGGCGCTCACCAGGGGATCGCTGCGGATTGTCACGAACTGAGTCTGGCTGTGGAAGCAGATCTCGTCAGCACCTGGGAGGATCTAGCGACACCTCGCTTGCTGCTGGTGCTCGATGGCATCTTGGATCCGCGCAATCTCGGCGCCTGCCTGCGCAACGCAAAAGCCGCCGGCGTGCAGGCTGTCCTGCTGCCGAAGCGCCGCAGTGCCCCGCTGAATGCCGCCGCGCTGAAAACGGCGGCCGGTGCGGCGCAGGGATTGTTTATCGTCGAAGTCACTAATCTCGCCCGGCGCCTGGACTGGCTGCAGCAGCAGGGCGTGTGGTTGCTCGGTGCGGCTGGTGAAGGCTCGCAAACCTGGTCGAGCGTCGACATGACCCCGGACATCGCAGTCGTGGTTGGCGGCGAGGAAAAAGGTCTGCGGGTTCTCACGCGCAAACACTGCGACCAACTCATCCATATACCCATGACCGGCGGCGTGGAAAGCCTCAATGTGTCCGTCGCGACCGGCATCATCCTCTTCGAAGCCGTGCGCCAACGGGCCCTTGCATCCGGTTGAGAGCCTCCCTACAATTCGCCTCCCCAAATCAGACAACCCTTGCCTCACGCCGTCCAGCTAAGGATTGAGCGGAGGTGGTAACGCCGAAAGGAGCAACCTCATGCGACACTACGAAGTCGTCTTTCTCGTGCATCCTGATCAGAGCGATCAGGTGCCGGGCATGGTCGAACGCTATCAAAGTCTTATTGAACGCGGCAAAGGAGCCGTCCACCGGCTTGAAGATTGGGGCCGTCGACAGCTCACCTTCCCGGTCGCAAAAATCCACAAAGCCCACTTCATCATGATGAACATCGAGGTGGATGGCCCCACCCTCGTCGAACTCGAAAGTGCATTTCGGTTCAACGATGCGGTCATCCGCAATCTGGTCATCCGCCGTAAGACGTCGGTAACCGGCAATTCTAAGATCTACGAAGAAGAACTGCGCGAGCAGGAAAAAGACAAAGAGCGTGAACAGCGCCGCGAGAAAGAGTATGCCGAACGCCGATCACGTGCTGCCGAAGGTGACACAGACGGCGCTAACGCAAAGGACGATAACGCAAAGGACGATAACGCAGCGGCAAGCGATGCACCTGAAGTAGCAGTAACAAGCGCAGAGACAGATGCGGTTACAAAGACTGCGCAGGCGAAGCCCGCAGAAGTGGTTGCAGACTCGGACATCGTCACGGCAACAGATACGGGCACAGAGTCTGAAGAGGTGACGTCATGAGACGAGGATTCTCGCGTAAAAAATTCACCCGCTTAAACGAAGATGAAATCGACTACAAAGATCTGGAACTGCTCAGGCAGTACATCACCGAAACCGGCAAGATCGTGCCGAGCCGCATCACCGGCGCAAGCGCGAAGCACCAGCGATTGCTCGCCCAGGAAATCAAGCGGGCTCGCTATCTGGCGCTGTTGCCCTACACGGACCAGCATCAGTAAGCGGAGAAAGCCATGAATGTAATATTGCTGGAAGGGTTAGGTAATCTGGGTGATCTGGGCGAAGAGGTGTCGGTCAAAGCGGGTTTCGCACGCAACTTCCTCATCCCTCAGGGTAAGGCAGTACGGGCAACAGCAGAGAATCGCGCCGTCTTTGAAGATCGCCGGGTAGAACTCGAAAAATCTGCAACCGACCTGCTGACGGTCGCGCAGGGGCGTGCCAAGAACCTGCAGGATCTGACGATCACTATCGTCGTGAAAGCCGGTGAAGAGGGCAAGCTGTATGGTTCGGTAGGTACGCAAGACATCGCTGACATTGTCAGCGAGCAACGTGAAGCCGTCACCAAGAGCGAAGTGCGATTACCCGAAGGTGTGATCCGTGCGCTCGGCGACTATACGATCGACCTGCAACTGCACTCCGAGGTTACCGTTCCGATCGAGGTTTCCGTCCAAGCGGAGTAGTCCGCAAGCAAGCAGCGACATATTCCGCTTGCAAAGGCAGGCGGAAAATCAGACGCTGTTCCTCCGCAAGAGATAACTGAAAACGATGTCTGAAGTCCCCTCCGGAGGAGGTTCAGGAGACGGCGAAGGACCGAATTACGGCCCGCCCGCCGGCGGCCCGGGACAAGGCTCGGCTCCAGCACCTGAAGATCCCCCTGCCGGATTCGAACAGATTATCGTTCCAGAATATGCAACCCAAATTGCACCTATGTCGCGACCCGCTGGCGTGAACCAACCATC
>CBDUDJ010000249.1:0-4679 GCA_965365885.1 uncultured Gammaproteobacteria bacterium | reverse complement strand
AGGCTCAGTCGCGCAACAGCGCCGCGAAAGGTCAGCGTGTGCACGCTGCCTGCGCGCTCGACGTTGACCATGTTCACCTGTTCATCCCAGATATCGCGCAAGGCGCGGTGACTGATCTGTATTCCTGACAAGCGTGGCGCTGGGAAAGGCAAGCTCTGGTAGACCCAGAGGAAGTCGCCATCGAGCTCGGCGCCGCGCAGTTCCAGTGGTAACTGTGCACCGTCCGGGGCATAGATTTCGAAGCGCTCGTGAACGTAAATGCTGAACCGCTGCCGGTCGTCCGCAGCACCCAGCAGATCGGCGCTTTGGCCGGTGATCCGACCGACCACCTGTTCAGCGTCATGCAGGAAAAATCTGTGCATGACTTCGATCCGCTCGGCTCGTTCGTTGAACAGCACCGTTGTCAGTGCTGCGCGCATCTGGTGTGCTTGCAGCTGTGTGGAGTGCAAACTCACAACGAAAGAGGTGGCGGTCAGCAGCAGAGCTACAAACGGCCGCAGATTGTCGCGCTTGATTTGCAAACCGCCCATTCTGCGGGTCGGTTTGCGGCTCAATCAACCACCTTCAGCGGCACCTCTTCGTCACCGCTCGAACGAACGACGGGCGCAGCGTCCGGGCCGTCTGTTTTCAATGCGTCGGTTTTCAGCTCAGTCTTCATGTCCTGCATCAGATCGCGTCGCGCGATAGGCCGCGGCGACTCCGGCGGGTCGAATATCTCCAGACGCGAAGGGATGATCTTGCGTGGATAGTGATTGTTCGCGATGTCGACATCGGCGGTTTCCCAGAGCGGATCGATTTCGACAGATTCGATGTCTTTGAGGCGGACTATGAGTTTCTTCAGGTTCGCTGGATTGCGGCGCCAGATCTCGGCAGGCAGGTAGAGTTCTTCGGTGCTGGCGTCGGTATAGACAATCTGCAGGATGATCGGCATGACAAGACCGCCGACGTTCGTGAACTCAAGTACGTAGAAGTTGGCATTCTGTGCGATTGCTTTCTCGAGCGCTTGCCGTTTCCACATGGGGTTGCTCTCGAGGGGATCCTCCAGGCCTTCCAGATATTCCTGAAAAGCGTTGCGGTCCTTGTTTGAGACAGTGAACTTGTCGTTCTCGTTGTAGAAATCCGCAAGATCCGGCATGCGCTCCACTCGAGACGGCCGATTCTCCGCTGCGTTGTTCATGTCGGTTCGCGATTCCGGCTCGTCGAGATACTCCTGGCGTAGATAAGGGTATTCAAGCTCCGGATCTTTCGTGTTCACTTTCATCTGCGTGATCTTATCGATCGAGATGTCGACGTGGTCCGTCGTGTAAAACCAGCCGCGCCAGAACCAGTCGAGGTCGACGCCCGATGCCTCCTCCAGAGTTCTGAAGAGATCGTAAGGGGTGGGCCGCTTGAACATCCAGAGTTGGGCGTACTCGCGGAACGCAAAGTCGAAGAGCTCGCGGCCGAGTACGGTTTCCCTTAATACGTTAAGTGCGGTTGCCGGCTTGCCGTAGGCGTTGTTGCCGAACTGGAGAATGGACTCCGAGTTGGTCATGATCGGCACCTGGTTTTCGCTCTTCATGTAATCGACGATCCAGCGTGGTTCACCACGCCTGGAAGGGTAATCGTCTTGCCACTCCTGTTCTGCTATGAACTGCAGGAACGAATTCAAACCCTCATCCATCCAGGTCCATTGCCGTTCATCGGAATTGACGACCATCGGATAATAGGTATGCCCTACCTCGTGAATGACCACGCCGACCAGAAAACTCTTGCCGTTTCTGGAATAGGTGCGCTCGCCATCGTCCTGCAACTCCGTACGCGGCCCGTTGAAGGTGATCATCGGGTATTCCATGCCGCCGACGGGGCCGTTGATTGATTGCGCGGTCGGGTATGGATAGGGAAACGAAAATCGCGAGTACACCTCCATCGTGTGTATGACAGCTTGCGTTGAGTAGCGCGACCACAGCGGGTCGCCTTCTTTCGGGAAAAACGACATCGCCATCACGAAGGGCGTTGCGGCGTCGTCCTGCCGGTAGCCTTGCGCATCCCAGATAAATTTTCGCGAAGAGGCCCAGGCGAAATCACGAACGTTGGCCGCTTTGAAGCGCCAGGTTTTCATATCGGTTGCGCGGTTTCTTTCGTTGCCGAGCGCCTCCGCCGGTGTGACGATGTAGACGGGCCGATCTGCCGTTTCCGCCTCGGTCATGCGTTCGCGTTGCAGCCTGCTGAGAACGTTACCGGCGTTTTCCAGTGTGCCGGTTGCGGCAACAGTGTGATCTGCGGGCACGCTGATCGATACGTCGTAGTTGCCGAATTCCAGTGTGAACTCACCGCTACCGAGAAACTGTTTGTTGTGCCAACCCTCGTAGTCGGAGTAGACGACCATGCGCGGAAACCACTGCGCGACGAGAAAGATGTCGTTGCCATCGCCGGCAAAGTGCTCGTAGCCACCGCGGGCGTTCACCGCGTTTTCTTCGACCAGGCGGTAGTTCCAGTCAATGCTGAAACGGATGCTCTGACCGCTGCCGAGAGGCTTTGGCAGATCGATGCGCAGCATCGTGCCGACGATCGTGTGTGCAAGGCTTTGCCCGTTGCTTTCCACCCGTGTGATCTTGTAGCCGCCATCGAACTCGGCCATGAACTGCAATCGGCGCAACTCATAAAACGTCAGCTTCTCGCTTTCGCTCACGGTCAGCGTGCGGTTGCCGATTGAATCCTCGCGAAAGATATTCTGATCGAGCTGCAACCACAGGTATTTCAGCGAATCCGGCGAATTGTTTTTATAAGTGACTGACTCGCTGCCGGTGATTTTGCGCTCTGCTTCGTTAAGACTGACATCGATCTTGTAGTCAGCCTGTTGCTGCCAGTATTCGTGCGCGGGTCCGCCTGCCGCGTTGCGGTAGGCATTCGGCGTTGGCCAGATTTCATCGAGTTGGCGGAATTTGTCGACAAATGCGCCTTTGGTCTGAGTCACAGGATCGGCAACCGCGAACCCGGCTGCCAAAGCGATCAGTATCGATACGGTCAGGAGCGCTGCGCAGCGTTGCGATCCGGTGTTCGAAGGCGCAATCTCAATCCCGTGGGCTACGGATTTATCTTTCCTGGTGGTCATTGAATCTTTGTTCTCATAGCAAAACAGTGACATCCGGAAAACTCTTTGGCTATCATCCGGATTAGAGTAATAAAACGTATCTGAGTGGGGAGAACAATCATGGCCAGTTTTCACGACATCGAAATGATGTCCATCACCGGTGAGCCCGTCAGCCTCTCGAAGTATCAGGACAACCTCTGCCTGATCGTCAACGTAGCGAGCCGCTGAGGACTGACTCCCCAGTACGCAGGTCTGCGTACCTTACACGAAACATATAAAGATCGGGGCTTCACGGTGCTGGCATTCCCCTGCAATCAGTTCGGTGCTCAGGAGCCCGGCAGTGATGCGGAAGTGCTCGAATTCGCCGAGAGCGAGTTTTCCGTGACGTTTCCCATGTTCAGCAAAATCGAAGTCAATGGCGATGGCGCCTGTGAACTCTACGACCTGCTGAAATCCGCCCAGCCCGGAACCGAAGACAGCGCCGACATCCGCTGGAACTTTACGAAGTTTCTCGTTGCTGGCAGCGGCGAGGTGGTTGCACGGTTCGAACCCCAGGTGACGCCTGAGGAAATTGATACCGAAATCAACGCGCGGCTATAGGAACGTAAAGCGTATGGCGCTCGACAGACGCAGTTTTGTAGGCACGTTGGGTGCGGCCGCCGCGGTCGCTTTAGCTCAACCCGCCGCAGGCGCTTTAGCCCAACCCGCCGCAGGCGCTTCACCTCAACCCGCCGCAGGCGCTGAGTTTGGACGATTGCCGCGAACCCTTGCCGAGGTTCGGGATGCGTTCGCGTTCAGTGAAAAGACCGTTCCGATGAACGCAGCAAACCTGTGTCCATCGCCACGGCTCGTTGCGGCTTCGGTGACTGCCCATACCCGCGATATCGACCGGGATTGCTCATTCCAGAATCGCGACAAGTTCCAGCAGACGCTGGAAGCCACACGGCGATCGGTCGCAGCACTGCTGGGTGTGTCGCACGACACGGTAGCACTGGTGCGCAACACCAGCGAAGCCAACAACGTGATCAACAATGGCATCGATCTTAATCCCGGTGACGAGGTGGTTCTCTGGGCTGAAAACCATCCGACCAACTACGTTGCCTGGCAGGTGCGCGCGGCCAGATTCGACTTTCGCGTCAAGGTGGTTCAACTTCCCGCAGCCCCCGACGATATTCAGCAGCTACTCGACCCCTTCATCAATGCGTTCACGGCTCGCACGCGTGTGCTGGCTGTGTCGCAGGTCTCCAACATCTCTGGCCTGGCGCTGCCGCTTGCAGAACTCGTGACGATTGCCCATGCACGGGGCATTCACGTGCATGTGGATGGAGCCCAGACCTGGGGGATCATTGCGCAGGATCTCAATGAGTTGGGCGTGGACTCCTACACAGCCAGTGCGCACAAGTGGTACATGGGTCCCAAGGAGGTCGGGTTGCTGTATGTGCACCCGAGTGCGATCCAGCGCACCTGGCCCGGCGTAGTTGCCTCGGGTTGGGGGGCGAGCATAAGTGGTGGCAACGTTGGTGCCCGCCGGTTCGAATCGCTGGGTCAGAGAGACGACGCAGCACTCGCAGCATGTGATTGCGCTGTGGTTGTGACTGGCCACAAA
>CBDUDJ010000248.1:0-4688 GCA_965365885.1 uncultured Gammaproteobacteria bacterium | reverse complement strand
GCATTTGGCGATCGAAGTGATTGCTGGAAGCTCAACCGCTTTGCCTGCTGCGATTGCAGCATGCAACGATTCGGCACCCAGAGTTTCTACTGCGATCAGCGGAACGTCGCCCCACTTGTTTCGATGCATCCCTTCGAGCACGCCACAAAGCAACCCACCGCCTCCTACTGTAACGATTACGAGATCGGGTTTACCGTGGCTTTCGGCAACTTCGTCGACCAGCGAGCTATGGCCGTGCCACAACGTTGGATGATCGAATGGTGGTATATAGGCGGTGTCATCCCCTACCGCGTGCTCGCGTGCCGCCACATCTGCATCGTCCCAGGCATCGCCAACGACTCGGACCTCTGCACCCATCGTCTTTAGTTGAGCTCGAGTTGATTCCGGCGTGGTCGATGGCACGACGACGAGCACCGGCAAGGCCAGCTCGCGGCCGGCATAGGCAACAGCATATCCAGCGTTACCGCCCGACGACGAGACGAGTCGCGTGCAGCCTGCTGCCTTGAACTCCTGGCACAGGAGACCAATGCCCCTGATTTTGAACGACCCCGTGGGTTGCAGACACTCCATTTTCAACCAAACGGATTTGCCGAGTGCCGCATCGACTTCGGCGTCGCGGAAAACCGGCGTCTGGATATGTAGCGAAGGTATGTTCGACACTCAGGGGATAGTAGCGGACTTATCCCCCGTTAACACTCGTGCTGCGATGTCTTCATGTCGAAGCGGCCGGGACTTTCAGCCGGTGGTTATTCTTTCCCGCTGTCAGACTCATCTTCGGCATCGACGTCCGATTCGTCCTCTGCAGGCGAGACAGAGGGAGTTTCAGCTGGCTCCTCGGTAGCGGAATTCGTTGTATTCGAATCAACCCAGCGATCGCCACCGCGTTCTTCGTCCGGCCAGTCTGAAAACGGAAAAGGCCGGGATTCGGTATTGAATGTCACGAACTGAAGAATCTGTCGAATGTAGATTCCCAGATTGTTGCCAAGTCGAAGCAGAGACTCATTGGCGTGACTGGTGAACAAAATCGCGAAGAATTGAAATATCGCGACCAGAGTGACTATCGTTTCGGAGACAGCATAGGCGATCGTGAAGAACAACATGTACAGCAGACGAATCCAGATGTCCTTGCTCGTCAAACGATCTTTGAGTTGTTCTTCCATTTTGTTGCTCCGTTGGCCGTATGGATCTTACCCACCTTACCAAGCAACATTGGTACCAACTATTTTCGTATATCTATCAATAGGTTAGTAAGGCGAAACTGAAGGGACATGGCGGAATTCACCACATGTTCGCTGGATCAGACAACGTGGAACAGCCTGATCTGGCGCATTTACCCAATTCTGCACAGCCATGGACGCATCTGAATTTCGCCGCCACAGATGCTAGTCTGACCGATACCTGCGTATAAAGAGATCGACTGGTCTAAAAATTAACATGTGGCTGCACGTAACCTGTGAATTTTCTTTTGATGTGGCGGTTAGCACCCCCATGGTTTTCATGCTGCGACCGCGTAGCAGCCCGACTCAATGGGTAGCTGGAGAGGAGTACCGCCTCTCACCGTCAGTACAGGTCCTGGAGTATGCCGATGGCTTTGGCAACCTCTGCCAGCGACTGGTTGCCCCGGCTGGTGAGTTCTATATCAACACCTCTGCGGATGTCCTGGTCGCGAATCAACCAACCGTTCCGGCAGTAGTTCCTTATATCGACGTACCACAGCTACCAGATGAAGTACTCGGGTTCTTACTACCCAGCCGTTATTGTGAGTCTGACCGTTTCGGGCAGATGGCCACAGAAATCGTCGGTGATGTGTTACCCGGCTATGCACAGGTTATGGCCATTACCGATTGGGTGCGTAAGTCGATTAACTACAAGCCTCTGAGTAGTACTTTCCCGATCTCAGCGATCGAAGTTAATGAAAAAGGTGAAGGCGTGTGCCGCGACCTGGCACACATCGCCATCGCGCTGTGTCGCGCTCTGTGCATTCCGGCACGTCTCGTGGTGGGCTACCTGCACAATCTCGAGCCGATGGACATCCATGCCTGGTTCGAGGCGTTTGTTGGAGACAGGTGGTATGTCTTCGATCCAGTGGGCTCATTGGACAGTGAAGGTCGTATCGCCATCGCCCACGGCCGCGACGCCACCGACGTTGCTATCTACAACCAGTATGGACCGTTGCTGCTACCCCGGGACATGCGGGTAACGGTCGAAGAATTCAAACGAGAAGACTGACGTCGTAGACTCTTTGCCAGGCACAGTACGCACCAATTCATGAAGGCATCTGACTCCGCAATTCTGCCGCTCAACTCGACCTATGCCTCGTTGGAACGAGTTGGCGGCAAAGGACGCTCGTTAGCAAGGCTTGCTGCCGCGGGCCTGCCAGTTCCGAGTGGCTTTCTACTTGCCACCGATGCATATAGGGAATTTATTGATGCTCACGAACTGCAAAAACCCATTCTGGAGATCGTCGCAGCCGTAGCATCAGAAGAAATGGCTTCTGCAGAAACAGCCTCGGCCAGCATCCAGGCAAAATTCCGCACCGCGGAGTTGTCGACAACAATCTCCGAACTGATTACGCAGGCTTATGCGGCACTTGGCGACAATGATCCGCCGGTTGCCGTGCGCTCTTCGGCCACTGCCGAGGATCTGCCTGATCTGTCGTTCGCAGGCCAGCAGGATACCTATCTCAATGTGCGCGGTGGCACGGCGCTGCTCGACGCAGTGCGTCGTTGCTGGGCGTCTCTATGGACGGCCCGCGCGATAGCTTATCGAGCACGAATGGCTATAGACCAGGATACCGTCGCGATGGGGGTGGTTGTTCAAGTCATGGTTGAGGCGGATGTCTCGGGCATCCTTTTTACCGCAAACCCGGCGAGCGGCGAGCGATCTGAATTTGTTGTCAATGCAAGTTACGGTCTGGGCGAAGCCATTGTCGGTGGCGAGGTGACACCCGATAGCTATGTGCTCGAGCGCGACGGCTTTGAAATCAAAGAGCGCACGATTGGTAGCAAGGCTACGATGATTCTGGCCGCAGCTGAACAGGGCACAAGCACACAATCCGTGCCAGATAGCAGACGTCTCGAATCGTCACTATCGGCTGCACAGCTAAGTGAACTGGCCGCATTGAGCATGCAGGCCGAAGAAGTTTTCGAAGATCTGCCCCAGGACATCGAGTGGGCAGTGGCCGACGGGGTGTGCTGGCTACTGCAGGCGCGGCCTATTACGAATTTACCACCACCGCCACCTCCTGTGGTTACCTGGGATCCACCCTACCCCGGCGCCAGGCTGATTCGACGGCAGGTAGTCGAAAACATGCCCGAACCGCTTTCGCCATTGTTTGACGAGCTATACCTCACAATCGGCCTTGATCAAGCGATGGATGAGTTCACAACCGAATTGGCTATGCCGTTCGACATTGACGTGTTCATTGATCGCCCGATGTTTCTCACCGTAAACGGCTACGCCTACTGCCGAGCAAACTACAAATTTTCGTGGCGCGTGCTGCGACTCATACCGAAGATCGTCTTTTGGTATGCGACCGCGCTGCCGCGGATTATGCAGAACCTGATTCCCATCTGGCGCGACGAAAAGTTACCCGCTTACCTGGCCACGATCGATCAGTGGAAATCGCACGACACTGCAAGCGCGAGCGATAAGCAATTGATCGCAGGAATTCATGAACTGACATCGGCTGATGCTGTGTACTGGTTCAGCGTCAGCATCGTCATGGGCATGGCAAAAGTCACCGACGGGCTGCTGCACTACTTTCTCAGCTCGAAAGTAGTGAAGGGCGAGCTGACAAGTGGCATGTTCCTGCGCGGTTTTCCGTCGAAAACGCTCGAGGCACAGGCAGAGCTGGAAGCAATCGCCAGCAGGATTCAGGTAGATGAAACACTTCGCGAAGCGGTGATAACTCGCCCCGCAAGCGACATGCTTGAGGTGCTGCAGGAGCAATCAACCGGGGTCACATTCGTCAAGGAGATCGATGCGTATCTGGAAAAGTATGGTCACCAGATCTACTCCCTCGATTTTGTGCAGCCGACACAAGCTGAAGATCCGCTCCCCGTCCTTATGAGTCTGCAAACACTCGTTGCGAATGAGGACTACCACACGCCTTCGCGGCAAGCTGCGATGGTGGAGGAACGGGAATCTCTCGCGCGACGGACCGCGGAATCGCTCGGACCCATCCCGCGCAGAGCGTTTCAAAAATTCCTCAAGTGGGCGCAAAAATATGGTCCCCATCGCGAAGAGGCGCTCTTCTACATAGGCGCAGCCTGGCCAACGCTGAGGCAACTTGCGCTCGAACTTGGCGAGCGTCTGACGCAGGCAGGAACACTCAATTGCGCCGATGACATATTTTTTCTGCAGGTATTTGAGCTGGAGGAAGTGTGCAATGCCCGCGAAGAGAGTCGACCCCATATGGACTACAGGGACACCGTGCAGAATCGTCGCGAGCTGAGGGAGGAGCGCAAGCGATTGCATCCTCCCGGCATGGTTCCCGAAAAGAGCCGCTTCAAATTCGGCTTTCTGGACTTGACGAATATTTTCGAAACGCAAAAACGTAATCAAGCAGATTCCGATACTCTCAGCGGGTTTGCGGTGAGCCCTGGCAAGATCACCGGAACGGCAACATTGATTCTCTCACCTGCCGATTTCCCACAGATGCAGCCGGACACAATCCTCGTCTGCCC
>CBDUDJ010000247.1:0-4691 GCA_965365885.1 uncultured Gammaproteobacteria bacterium | reverse complement strand
AGCGAGTCCGTGAACGGGATTCCGGGCGAGTTGCGGATAGGCGACGTGTCCCTGGGTGCCTTTGATGTGCAATTCGCCGCTTAGGGAACCCCGTCTCCCAATTCTTATGGTGTCACCGAGCAGCTTGTCGCACGATGGCTCACCGATCAGGCAAAAGTCGATGGTTTCCCCGGCAGCGACCAGATACCGAATCACCGACGCCGTGCCATCGATCGCCTCTCCTTCCTCATCGCTAGTGATCAAAAAAGCCAGGGACCCCTTCAGATCGGTACCGCTACTCAGAAATTCCTCGCAGGCGACAAGCATCGCGGCGAGTGCCGCCTTCATATCGGCGCTGCCGCGGCCATAAAGCCAACCATCCCGAACAGTGGGTTCAAACGGATTCGAGTCCCAGTGCTCCAGCGGGCCTGGTGGCACAACGTCCGTATGACCCGCCAGACAGAGAAGAGGGCCAGCCTTGCCGTGGCGTGCCCACAGATTACTGACTTCGCCAAAGGGAATTGGGGTGATCGAGAAACCCATTTTCAAAAGCTGGTCGGCGATCAGCGTCTGGCAGCCAGCATCGTCAGGGGTAACAGAAGGTCTTGAAATCAGGGATTTCGTTAGTTCCAGAACCCGGCTCACGCCTTGGTATTACCGAGGACCCGATCGTACTCGCCTTCCTCAAAACCGATCATGAGCGTGGTATCGGCTTTAAGGATTGGTCGCTTGATGAGGGTCGGATGCGCTAGCATCAGTGCGATAGCGTCATCGTCGTCATTCAACTGTCTGTCGACCTCGGGTACTTGTCGCCAGGTCGCGCTTCGTCGGTTCAGAACCTTGTCTCTGCCCGCCTTGGAGACCCAGTTCGACAGATCCAGTCTGTCCAGCCCATCCGCCCGGATGTCGTGAAAACGGTAGACGATACCCTGACCGTCAAGCCAACGCCTTGCTTTGCGACAGGAATCGCACGACGCGATCCCGAATAAGGTCACAACCATCATCCCCCTCCGGATTTGTGGTAGACGCAGAGTCTAGCAGAGCCTATTGGCACGGTGCGATACCGATTACATCGCGACCGTAGCGGTGCGGAGTTGTTGCGATTTATCGGACGGCAAAAACAGACACGGAGACATTTGTGCTCAGACTTGTGTGGCCTGACGTAGTAGTTCGTTGATGCCCACACGCGCCCGGGTTTTTTCGTCAACGCGTTTGACGATCACAGCACACGAAAGACTATAGCGGCCGTTTTCGGACGGCAGGCTGCCCGGAACTACGACGGCGCCGGCCGGCACTCGCCCGTAGGTGATGACATCACGCTCGCGGTCGTAAATGCGTGTGCTCTGACCGATAAAGACCCCCATAGACAGGACCGCACCCTTTTCCACGATGACACCTTCGACAACTTCTGACCGTGCGCCAACAAAACAATCATCCTCGATGATGGTTGGGCTTGCCTGCAATGGCTCAAGGACACCACCGATTCCTGCGCCACCCGAGATGTGAACATTTTTGCCGATCTGAGCGCAGGATCCGACGGTCGCCCAGGTATCGATCATCGAGCCCGCGCCCACCCACGCGCCGATATTGACGTAGCAGGGCATCAACACCGCATCCGGTGCGATATAGGAACCCTTACGCACCAAGGCCATTGGTACGATGCGTGCACCGTCTCGGGCGAAGTCAGATTCCTCGTACTGTGAATATTTCATTGGAACCTTGTCATAGAAGCGGGTAAAGCCGCTATCGATACACCGATTGCCGTGAAGACGGAAGAACAAAAGAACGGCTTTCTTTAACCACTCGTTAACTTGCCAACCGTTATCGGTGGGTTCGGCGACCCGCGACAGGCCCTTGTCAAGCGCTTCGATTGCCTCGCCCACTGCTTCGATGACCGGCTCGGGTGCCGATGACGGCGAAAAATCATTGCGCCGCTCAAAGGCCTGTTCAATCGTTTCTCGGATATCCATTCGAAACATTCCTCTATTCGTTGGCCGTTGCGGCGAATTCTGTGGGCGGTTTCAAGACACAAACCGTCAAAAGTTAAAGACGATTGGTTTCCGGCTTATCAGGTAGCCGGTTCTTCCTGGAGCTCTCCGGACCATTCTGAATCACTTGCCATGTCCCTCATGACGAAATCCAAAGTCTCCCTAGCTCACGTTATCCAGTGTTTCGAGCAAGCGATCACGTAGTTGATCGCAAACCGATTCCTCCAGCGGCTTGCCTTCCGGATTGCTGATAGAAAAAACATCTTCCGCCCGCTCACCGATGGTCATTATTTTTGCGGTCTGAACGGCGATGCCTTCGTCCAGAAGCACTTTACCAACTTCGAAAAGTAGCCCTGGCCGGTCTGCTGCCAGCAACTCCATCAGAGTCCGGCCGCGGGCGTCACGACTAAAACCGATTCTTGTCGGTGTGACAAACATTCGCACCTGTCGCGGCGCCTGACTGTTGACCGCTTTGGGCAGTGCATCTGAATGATCCAGCACTTCAGAAACACTGGACTCGATCTGGGCTATTCGATCGGGTTCGTCGATGATTGACCCGTCAATCTCCAAAACGTGATAAGTATCGAGACTACGACCGTTCCTGGTGGGGGTGATGCGCGCATCAACGATGTTGAGACCCAGGTCAACCAGGATTGCTGTGACGGACGCAAACGTACGTCGGGCGTAGGGAGTGTAGACAAGAATAGCGGTGCCACCTCTGGCACTCTCCTGATTCACCGCGACGAGTGCGTTTGTGCCGTCAAATTCGAGCAGATGTTTGCTATGCCACGCAACTTCCTCTGGCGCGTGGCGAAGAAAATAGTCCTCCGTCAGGTTGTCCCACGCATCGCGTGCCTGATGCTCATGGATATTTTCCAGTTCGAGAATCTGAAGCGACTTTGCCTGGGTCTGTGCGACCAGTTCCTCCGTATCTATGGGTTTATCAAGCCCTCTGCGCAGGGCGCTGCTTACAGACTGATAGAACTCTTCAAAAAGAGCCTGCTTCCAGGAATTCCAAAGATTGGGATTGGTCGCCCTGACATCGGCGACCGTCAGCAGATAAAGACAGTCCAGGTGATTCTGGTCGCCAACAAGCCGTGCGAATTCTCCTACAACCTGCGGATCCTTTATGTCTTTCTTTTGTGCCGTCAGCGAGAGGGCAAGATGATGGCGCACCAGCCACGCTACAACCCGTGCATCGTAGAGTGGCAAACCCTGTTCCAGGCAAAATGATTCGGCATCGACGGCACCAAGTTCCGAATGATCGCCGCCGCGCCCCTTTGCGATGTCGTGAAAAAGCCCGGCCAGGTAGACGAGTTCCTGCGAGTCGAGCGATTGCATGATTTTGCCAAGTGATGGGAATTCGTGGTCAAAACGGGGCAGGGCAAGCCGTCGCAGATTGCTGACAACGAAAATCGTGTGAGCATCGACCGTGTAGGCATGGAACAGGTCGTATTGCATTCGTCCTACTATGCGTCCAAACATCGGGATGTAGCGGCCGAGGACCCCGTATCGGTTCATGCGTCGTAATTCATGGGTTACGCCCGACGGCGCCCGGATGATATCCAGAAACAAGCGGTGATTTCTTGGGTTCTGTCTGAACTCCTCATTGATAAGCGACAGGTTGCGGCGTATCAGCCGAATCGTGTGTGCACTGACACCGCGCAAGCCCGGGTTTTCCTGGAGACTCTTGAAAATTTCCAATAGTGCGGACGGATCGTTTTCAAAAATATTCTCACCACTAAGCTCCAGGAATCCATTTCTTGCCTGGAAAGAGTCACTCAGTCGTTTTGGAACCGCTTCCGGATCCAGAAGGATGGCTTCCTGGAAAAGCTGGAGCAGCATTTCGTTGAGTCGGCTCAGCTCCATCACGGTTCGATAGTATTTTTGCATGAACTGCTCGACGCCGAGCGTGTGGCTCGCGTCTTCATATCCGAACATGCGTGAGATTGTGATCTGGTGATCAAAGAGCAAACGATCTTCCCGCCGATCGGTTATCGAGTGCAGCGCCCATCGGATTCGCCACAGGAAAGTCTGGCCGGCAAGGAGTTTCCGGTACTCGGTGTTGGTCAGAAATCCATGTTGGTATAACTGATGAAAGCTATCGACACCGAAGTGTCGTTTTGCGACCCAGCCGACGAGCTGTATATCGCGCATACCCCCCGGACTGCTCTTTACGTTTGGTTCCAGGTTGTAGGCTGTGTCATGGAAGCGATGATGCCGCCGCTCCTGTTCCTTGAGTTTTGCCTCGAAGAATTCACGCGAACCCCACATATGCTGTGGCCCGGCCGCTTCACGCATTCGTGAAAGCAGGTCGTCCGGCCCGTCGAGCAATCTTGATTCCATTAGCGTTGTCGCGACCGTGATATCAGCCGCAGCCTGTCGTTCGCAATCTTCCAGCGTGCGGACGCTGTGACCGACTTCCAACCCGATGTCCCACAGGAAGGTCAGGAATTGCTCAACAGGTTCCTGCCATCCATCCTGCTGGCTATCGTCAATAAGGACCATGATGTCGATATCAGAGCCGGGATGAAGTTCTCCTCTTCCGTAACCGCCCACGGCGACTAGCGCCAGCGATTTGCTATGAGTTTGTGCAAATTGATGCCAGGCCTTTTGCAAGACCTCATCGACCAGTCTTGAACGGTCTTTGACGAGATGATCGACCGCTTCGGCGTTGTCGAACCTCGTGGCAAGCGATTGGGCGCCGATTTCAAGACCCCGCCG
>CBDUDJ010000246.1:0-4694 GCA_965365885.1 uncultured Gammaproteobacteria bacterium | reverse complement strand
CGAAGCCCGACCGGAATCCTCGTCAAAATTACGCGATACATCGACCGCACCCCGATCACCCTCAAAGCTGGAATCGATTTCCCATTCGTTATCATCGGCGTTGTAGTAACGCTCGGTCTCGGCGTAACGGCCGGTGCGCGGGTTGTAAGCCTCACCACGGGCATACCATTCATCGTAATCCCACGCGGCTTCGGCGCGGGCATAGGTCCCGGTGTTCGGGTTATAAGCGGAGGAATAACCCCAGCCACCATATGGGCCATAGGCTCGGCTGGTGGACCCATAAAAGCCGGTCACAGAGTTGTAATACGACGCCGATCCATAGGTATACGGATAGCGATAGTAGACCGGGTAGTATGGATGGTAGTAATAATAGGGAGCGTAGTAGTAGCCGGAGCCGTAGACCGGCACTCCGTTGACGACGTAGACGCTGGAGTAACCCGAAGTGTGGCCGTAGGTCACCGTCGCGGGACTCGTTTCATATACCTTCACATAGGTGGTGTGATAAACGGGCGAGCTTGGCGGAATCTGATAAATTCCTTTTGGTACTTCCTGCGTGAGCGACCAGGGGCCCAAAGGGCTATCGGCTTCATACCATGCGCCGCTGTAGCACAGGTAATACATCTGCCCAACCTGCACAATGTCATAGGGCGTGTTGACGGCACGACTGACACCCTGGGTATTTGGAATCGGTTCGAAAGACGGCTCTCCGCTGTAGCTGACCTCTATGGGCAGCGGAGTATCCAAAGGCATTTCAGTCTTCTTCGGGATCTGCGCATCGATCATGGCCATTTTTGCTTCAGGGGTACCCGATACCGCAACCAGCACTTCGGCTTTCAGGTGATCGCGCGGAATATTGCTGAACGCATCCGGTAGCTCATCAACAGACTGCCAACTCCCAGCCAATCCGTCGTTGCTGAACCAGCGGCCGGAGACGAGAAAGTAATAGATGTCATCGGCTTTGAAGAGCTGGCTTTCTGTGTTTGTTACATATTCCAGATCCAGGTTCCCAACCTGCTCATATTCGGGATCACCGTCGATCACGATCAACTCTGCGGGCTGGTTGCGCGTGTGAATCTCAGGCGGCTGCACTTCGGGGACTGTGCAACAGGCTTGCGCTGCCACGCGGGTCACCCGCCAGCTCTCGGTGTCAGGCAGAGTGCGCAACGCTTCAGGCAACTGCGCTGCCCAGGTCCAGGATCCATCCACTGCCGCTGCAGTCAGCCAGTTGTCGGTATCCAGCAAATACCAGCTTCCATCAGCCTCGTCATTGAAAAGCGGCCAGTTTGTATTGGCTGCAAATTTCATTCTCGAGTCTTTCGCGGTCGCCACCAGCACGGGTTCACCCTGCAGCAGGACGATGCGTGCGGGAGTCTGGGAAACGATAATCTCCGGAGGCTTCGAGAGTATCTCCGGTGTGTCGTCGCTGATGGCGTCGTCTGCCAGATGGCTCAATACCAGATCCAGAGGTATGTCTCTGACGCCATGCGGCAGCGCTTCCTCAATCAATTCACGTTGCTCGGCTGAGGCCGTGAGCCCACCTTCCAAGGTCAACTCCGTGACATCCAGATTCGAAACTCTAACCAGTCGATTGTCGAGATCGGGGACCGCGTCAGCGGTATAGACCAATGCACCGTAGCGTGGTGAATCGGCACCAGCTGCCATTACCTCCACCGCTGCCAGACCCTCCATGGACTCATAGTTCTCCCAGCTGCGGATCTGTGGGGCGTGAATCGTGAAGGTGCCTTGGGCTAGTTCGATCACCTTCGGATACTCGGGCACGAGAACGGTGACCGTCGCGGATTTTTCTGCGCTAGCATCTGCTCCGGCAGGGGGTGCCTGCAGACCACCGGATTGCACTGGTTCTATGGCTGAATCGACTGCCGGTTCACCGTTTCCGGTGCAACTCAACAACACGATTGGCCCGGCCGCGAGAAACGCCAGGATTCGATTCTGCCAGTTCGATTTCAACCTACTTCCCCGGGCAAGCAGAATCTAGTCGGTTTCGCCGACGTTGAAATCGTCTGCGAGAAACTCCAATCCATCACGAAGCGAACTGCCCCACCTCCCGGCAAGCCGCCGCACTTCGGATCTGTTGTTGACGGAATTGGAACTCGTTGCCATACCAATCCTCTCCGCCGCGCGCCGATCTACACTGCGAATAAGTACTGCTTCGCTCTGCGAATCGATCAACTCGAGAACCAGCGTAGCCTCACCAACCGAAGAGAGATAGACATCTGAGCGGCCCGCTCTTTGCGGCGGAACGTGCGAGACAACGTCGATCAACGCTCCCCGGATCAGCAGCACGTCCGGGCCGGCTTCGGAAACAAATTCAAATCGATCGGTTTTTCCGAGTTCCGCTACAAACCCTTCACGGAGCACTTCGCGCAACTC
Organism: uncultured Gammaproteobacteria bacterium; assembly: GCA_965365885.1. Lineage (GTDB taxonomy): Bacteria > Pseudomonadota > Gammaproteobacteria > Pseudomonadales > Azotimanducaceae > SZUA-309. The sequence continues at coordinate 2,303 of CBDUDJ010000246.1, read as the reverse complement.
TTCTTTCCTCGCCGACGGGATGGGAAACTCTGTGCCGCCAGTGCGTGTCGTGGCAACCTTCTTCACCGGACGATACTGAATGCCGACACCTTCCAGCATGATCTTGTTATAGCCGCTAAGGTCGACATCCCGCCGTGCCCAGGCTTGGCTGACACGTGTACCTTCCACCGGATACAGCCCATCGAAGCTGAGCTCTGCATCGGCACTGGTGTCGATTGTCAGATTCGTCGCACAGGCTGTGCCGAGCAACGTCATGAGCGCCAAGCCGATAATTCTGGCATTTTGTTTGATCATCTTCCTTTCCCCGTGGTCCCGAGAGTGAGCGGATTCGTCATCGAAAGATCCGGCACTATACCTAACCGATTGAACGCTCACCATGACCTGTTCACGTGCCTGATAGGGTAAAATCCGCTCGGGATTCAGGACGAATTTAATCCGTAAAGGCAGGTCAATATGATGAACATGACGAAAGTTTCGAGAGTCTCGGGACTCATCGGCCTGGCGAGCCTGGTTTCGCTCGCTGCCTGCAGCAGCGCTCCAACGATTTCGACCGATTTTGATCGCAGCAGGGACTTCAGCGTGTACCAGAGCTTCAGCTGGATGCCTGAAAGAACGCTGCTCGTTGCGCAATCCACGCCTGTCAGCCCGTTGCTCGAAGGTCAACTAAAGCAAGCAACCCGAAGTGCACTTACCGCCAAGGGGCTGCGCTTTGTTGCCGATCCTGAGCAGGCCGATATGGTCGTGTCATTCCTGCTCGGCTCACGCGATAAGATTCGTGTCGACAGCTATCCCACCAGCTATCGCACATGGTCCCGGGGTGCGCCATATAATGAAGGTGGCAATGTGCGCAACTACGCCGAAGGCACTTTGTTCATCGACCTGTTCGATGTACAGCTTCATGCACCGGTCTGGCACGGCTGGGCAACTAAAACAATCCACGCCAGCGACCGCGGCAATGAACGGCTGATGAGCGACATTGTTGCCGGGATCCTGGCAGAGTTTCCGGCACAGGGTTCACCGTGATCCAGGAAGCAATCTCCATTCAGCGCCTCATGCTGAGCCTTGGCGTTTACTTCCTGATCTTGTTTGGCGGCATACTTACACTGGGGCTTACGAAACCTGAGTGGCTGTCAGTGTTACCACTCGGCGGTACAGACGCCATAGAAATCGCCGGGTTGGGTCTCCTCGAGAATTCATTGGTTGGCTTGTCAGCACCTGCGGAAGAAGTCGTTGCTCAGCAGGTGCCAACTGCAAGTCAGATCGGACTCGTCGCTCTGTATCTCGCATTCAGTTTAGGCGGCACCATACTCGTCATGCTGCCTGTTACCTGGTCCTACATCGCGACTAAACGGGAAATTGGCTACCAGAAAAGCTTCGCGCGTGCGCTGATTGTTTTGCCCATATGCGCTGCGACCATCGTCTTACTGATCCAGAACAACCTCGCCCTTGCCTTCGGTCTGGCGGCAATGGTCGCTGCTATACGATTTCGCGTCGTGTTGGAGGAAGCAATCGATCGGATCTACATTTTCGCCGCCATATGCGTTGGTCTGGCGGCAGGCATCGGCTACCTTGGAGTCGGCGCCATCATGGCGGTTTTCTTCTGCTTCACGAATGTGATCCTGTGGCACATGGACTACGGGAAAAATCCGCTGGATGATGCCCGCTCGGCAAAAAGGCAGGCTAAGCTGGATGCTCCACGCGCCTAGCAGTCGACAATCTCAAGCCACTACCACGCCTTGTTCCAGCAAATTTACCTGCTCGTTCTCGCTGTAACCGAGACCGCTCAATATCACACGGCTATGCTCGCCTAACCGTGGTGCCGGGGCCTCAATGGCACTCGGCGTGCCCACAAATATCGCAGCCGGGCGAGCCTGCCGTACTTCACCGAACCCCTCGTAGTCGACCCTGAGAACCGTGTCGTTGGCGAGAATCTGTTCGTGGTTCAGCAGCTCCGTGCGTTTCAAAAGCGGAGCACTCGGCACATCTTCAGCATCGAGTCGCGCGAGAATATCGCTGGATTGCCATTTAGCGATCTCTCTGCCAGTGATCTGTTTGCGTTCTTCAGCGTTCTGAAAGCGGCCTACTGCGGTCACGAATCTGTCGTCCTCGATCAGATCTTCGCGCTGGAGTGCCCGACACATGCCAGCCCATTCGACGTCGGAAATAGCGCCCGCGGTGATGTAGCCATCTCGGGTCTCGAAGATGAGATCCATCAATCCGCTGCTCTGTGAAGGATCGGATTCCAACTCGGCATACGTCAGCGCGGACATACCCTCCGGCCAGAAAAACGCGACCATCGTGTC